>JAAYHQ010000014.1 GCA_012727425.1 Bacillota bacterium | reverse complement strand
CGGCATAAACCTGGGACTGATCGGTAAAATCATAAAAACCCTCGAGGTAAAGACCGGACGCGGTGGCATCGGTACCGGCCCGGTTCCAACTGACAAACTCGCCGAGTAAACCCATGCGGCCGGTGGTATAGGCCAGATCCACCAAAAAACCAAAGTTACTGGCGTCGGAGAAGGTATTGCTGGAGGCGATCCCGGCCCCGACGGTGATGTTCTTTCCGGCCTGGAACGCCAGACGGGCGGTTACATCCAGGGGTTTGTCAATGTCAATGTCCCAATCTCCCTTCAGATTATTGGTCACAGATGCGGCGAGCGTTGCCGGACCAAGCGGAACCGAGTATTTGAGGCCAACGCCGCACGGCAGGTAGTCGAAGGAAGAATCAGACATCGAGCCATTGACGTACTCACCAAAGCTCTGTTGGGCCAGGCTCTTTGCCAAGGTAACCGACGTTCCGGCCGACCAGGTCAGCGGCAGTAAGCCAACGGCCAGTTGGTCCTGGGGTTGAAGCAGGTTGTTGTGGTAGTAGTAAGCAAGGATGTTGTACCAGCCAAAACCAAATTCCAGGCCGCAGAGGAGACCGGTATTGGCGGAGAGGTCGACGTTGAAGGGAAAGAGTAACCCGTCGAAGTGAAAGCGCGAACCTTCCGGGGTGTACCAGAAAGAACTGCGGAATTCGTTGGCCGGTTTAACCGCGCCGGCTGCAGTGCTGTTTAACGAAAACAACAGGGCAAGGGCGAGCATGATCACCAGCAAAACGCCGGTTTTTTTGGGCATTTCCGATCTCTCCTTTACGGATATTTTATGGGGTAAATATCTGTTATTCTTGTATACTTATGCCATCCCTTATTCTTTATGCACACAGTGAAGACCTTTTTTGCAACAGAAAATTAAACAAGGAACGCTAAAAATATCAAAGGATAATAAAAACAACTCCATTCCAATGCAGGTACCAGGTTTTATATAATATAAATATCAGTGAATATTGGGTTAACAGAAGGTAAACATACAGCCTAACCTGTCTGTTTGGCTGGAAAGTGAAGGATCGGCCGGTTTTTTGGCGAAGACCTAACTTAAATAATAGATTACATATCTTTTGAAATCCAAAAAACAAAGCGTTGTTGCTGAAAAGATGGCAGGGAGGGTGGCTATGTTCGGCGATGTCAAGAAGAAAGTGATGGGGTTCATTGGCAAGACATCAATTCGTGACCGTTTGATCTACTCCTTTATCTTTCTTTCGCTTGTTCCGGTTTTTATTGTTGGCTTGATGTCCTATACCAGTTCAAGAGCGGCGATAACCAGGAAGATCACCCAGTCAACTCTGGATGAACTTAACCAAACGGCGGCCCACGTCCGGCTTAAACTTGATGAATTTGAAAAGGTATCGGTTCAACTTCTGATCGACCCCCAGTTCCATCAGGCGATCTGGAATTACAACAATCTGCCTTCCGCCATCGCCCAGGGCGAACGGCACATCGTCTTCCGCTTCTTTAATAACTACCTTATTAGCAACCCGGATATCTTTGGCTTTGTCTTTATCAGTGCAGTTGCCGACCGTGAACCGTTGGTCTATGCCCAAGATTATGGGCCGGAATTGAAACAAATAAGTATGGAACTGCGGACGACGGAAACTTATCGCCAGATTATTCAGGCGGGGGGTGATGTAAGTTGGTCTTTACTTAAGGTGGAAAACACCCCCTTTTTGTATTTGGGGCGCAGTATCCAGGATGAAGTCACCCGCAGTCCCTTGGGGATTTTATTGATTTTGGCGGCGGAAGAAAAGATTGAGCGGATTATCAACCCCCATTACTATACTGGCCGGGAAAGCGCCGCCGGCCTGAATAAATATTCAGTGATCATCGATCACGAAGGGAAGATCGTTTCTTCTCCGCAGAAGGATTATATTGGGGAGCAGATTTCGGCCCTTTTGGCCAAGACTGGACCTTTACAACCAATACTGTCGGGTCCGGGTGCCGCCCGTGCGAACGGCAGTGAACAAAACCAAGGCAGTTACATCGGGAGGGTCGATGGTAAAAAGAGCCTAATTACTTTTAAGACCATCAGTTATGAAAGCGGGCTGGGCGGCCAAAACGGTTGGCATCTCTTGTGTTTCACCCGGACTTCCTATCTTTATGCCGAATCGCGCGCTGTTGGTCTCACTACTTTATTTATGGCCGGCTTCTTTGCTTTGTTCGCCGTTGCGATCTCGCTTACCGTCGCCTTCGGGATCTCAAACCCTCTAAATGAAGTAATGGAAGCAATGGCGAAGGCGGAAAACGGCGATTTATCGGTGCGGGTCCGGGTCAACACCGGGGATGAATTGGGTGTGTTGGGGATGAGTTTCAACCGGATGATTGTGAATATTGGGAAGCTGATCACCGAAACCCAGGTTGCCGTGAAAAGTATTTTAGAGCACAGTTTTGTGTTGGAAGAAAGCTCGCAGGAATCGGCGCGGGCCGCGGAGAGTATTGCCCGGATTATGGCGGAGGTCAGTACAGGGACGGCGGAGCAGACCAAAGAAGCGGAGAATTCCAGTGGCCGAATGCGTCAATTGGCCGTCCAGATTGAAAAAGTCCATGAAAAAGCGGATGAAGTCGGGGAAATATCCAGTTCAACCAGGGAACTAAGTTACAATTCCCAAGAAACGGTCAGTGCATTAATGACTAATGCCAAAGAAACGGAAGAAATAACTACGGTGATGCTTGAGGTTATTAATGACCTCCGGGCCAGTATTGACGAGATCAGCCGGATTACGGAAGTCATTGGCAATCTGGCGGAACAATCCAACCTTTTGGCGTTGAACGCGTCGATCGAAGCTGCGCGGGCCGGGGAAATGGGGAAGGGTTTTGCCGTCGTGGCCGAAGAAATGAACAAGCTGGCGAGTCAGTCACGGGATGGCGCCAACACGATTAATACGATTGTGAAAAGCATCCTGGAAAAGATTGTGCTGTCGACGACCACCATCGAGCGGGGATATACGATTATGGCCAAACAAATGGCGTCGGTGGCCGGAGCCCAGGAATCCTTTACGCGGATCATCACGGCCATGGATGAAACAACCGGGCGCATGATGGAGATGGCGGCGATCATCGACGAGGTTGACCGGGCCAAGGAAGAAACAACCCAATCCATTGAAGTGATCAGTACCATCCTGGAACAGACAGCCGCCGCAGCGGAGGAGGTCTCCGCCGCGACGGAAGAACAGACCGCCATTGCCGACCAGGTCAAGAGTCTTGCGGCCGCTTTGCGAGGGATGGCCGAGAATCTGGTTCAGATGATTGAACGGTTTCAGGTTGATCCGGAAACGGAAGCAAATGTTTCGTAGGGAGGGAACAAAATGCTCAGGCGAACAGCAGTCGGCTTGCTCTGGGGGGCGTTGGCTTTAGCGTTGGTTCTCGGCAGTTCCGTAGAGGCTGGGCAAAAAAAGATCGTGGTCGGCTTTGCCCAGGTGGGCGCAGAAAGTGCTTGGCGGATCGCCAATACCGAATCAATTATCTCCGAAGCAAAGAAACGCGGGATCGAATTGATCTTTGTCGATTGTCAACAACAGCAAGCCAACCAGATCAAGGCGCTCCGGTCTTTTATCGAACGCAAGGTCGATGTGATTGGGTTTTCACCGGTTGTCACCACCGGTTGGGAGGAAGTGCTGCGGGAGGCGAAGCAGGCAAACATCCCCGTTATCCTGACCGACCGGGGGGTTGATTGTGCAGATGATTCCCTCTGGGTGACTTTGATCGGCTCCGATTTCGTGGAGGAAGGCCGCCGGGCGGCGCGCTGGCTGGCGGAGAAGATGAACGGCAAGGCGAATATTGTTGAATTGCAAGGGACCATTGGCTCGGCGCCGACAATCGACCGGAAAAAGGGGTTTGAAGAAGTGATTGCCAATTATCCCGGGATGAAGATTATCCGGTCAAAGAACGGTGACTTTACGCGGTCCAAGGGTAAGGAAGTGATGGAAGAATTTCTGAAGGCCGAAGGGGACCGGATCGACGCCCTGTTTTCTCATAATGATGATATGGCGATTGGGGCGATCCAAGCAATCGAGGCTTACGGCCTCCGGCCCGGTGTGGACATCATCATTGTTTCCGTCGATGCGATCCGCGCCGCTTTTGAAGCCATGATTGAAGGTAAGCTCAACTGTACGGTCGAGTGTAATCCCTTGTTGGGACGGCAGTTCTTTGACGCGGTGGAAGCCATCATGGCCGGCGAACCGATACCCAAACGCATTATTGTGGAGGAGGGCGTCTTCCCCCAAGAGGTGGCCAGGGATGTGCTGCCGACCCGCCGGTATTGAACCGGGCAAGTTATGCTCGGCAACCGGCATGGGTTTTCCGCCCGGTTGAAAGCGGGACCTGTTCGGAGCCGGTGCGGCTTATAACACATTTAGCAGTAGAACGCTTGATGAGATCAGGAGGAACAGAAATGGCCAGAGTGGTCTTGGATTTGCAAAGTGACACGCCACACCCCAATGAAGAGAGCCAGGTTGAGCCCCCAAAGGGCAAGGCGGCCAAAGGGTTGATTCGCAACCGGCTGATCTGTTGCTTTTTGTTGGTTTCCCTGACGCCGGTCATGCTCATCGGGTTTTTGGCGTATAACAGTTCACGAGCGGCGATTATGAAGAAAATAAAGCAGTACTCCCAAGCCGAGTTGGGACAGACCGTGGCCAACATCCAGTCGAAGTTGGCGGAGTTTGAAAATACTTCTGTGCGCCTTTTCATCAATAAAGGTTTTAACAGCAATTTGGCTCTCTTGGCCGGGGCCCAGGATGAAAACCAGTTTCTCCTGGCCAAAAGGGAAGTGGAGTCCTCTTTTAAGGAATATATGATTAGTAACCCGGATATCTTCGGTTTCATGTTTATTTGTGATCCTGATCTCGAACGGTCGGTGGTCATTACCAAGGATTATTATGATGATTTTATCCAACTAATTCAGAATTTTAAAGCACATAACGGTTACCGTAATATATGCGCCGCCGGCGGGGGCATTGTTTGGTCGTCGGCGATCAAAATAAACCGGAGTCATTTCGTGCTCCTGGGCCGGCAGATCAAAGATATGGCCAGCGGGGAGTCCCTGGGCGTATTGGCGATTATTGTGGATGAAGAAAAGATTGACCAACTGATCAACTTAAATATCTATAACCGGCTCTACATTTCCTTGGCCGAGATTGAGAGTTATTCGATGGTCATCAACAATGAGGGGGAGATCGTTTCCACCCCGTTTAAAGAGGATATTGGGAAAAACTTTTCCAGCATCATTAAAGAAACAAAACCTTTGGATGAGATCTTCACTTTCGTCTCCGACCGGGATTACGGGAGCGAGATTAACCAGGGGAGTTTCATTACCGAGGTGAATGGCCGCCAAACCCTGGTGACTTTTAAGACCATCGGGAGTAAAGTGGGGATCGGGGGCAAAAGCGGGTGGCACCTTTTGAGCCTGGCCCCGACGGCCTATTTATACGCGGATGTCCGGAAGTTTGGGGTCACTACTTTGTTTTTAGGTCTGGTCTGCGCCGTGATTGCCGTCCTCGGCTCACTCTATGTTAGTTCCATCATTAATAAACATCTCGACTAACCGGCCAGACTTCCACTACACGTCCGGAACAGGCCTTTTGCGTTGCCTTCGTGGAGAGAACGGTTCATGGTAAATGTCGAACAAGGGAGTGGTCGCGTGCCTCGCTTCAAGCTTAAAAAAGGGTTAATCCTCCTCCTTCTGGTTTTCGTCCTCAGTTTCCCCCCGGGTAATGCTTGGCGCGTGGGTTCGTCGGTCCGGACCCGTCCGATCACCATTTCAATTGTCCCGAAATCCCTGGACAACCCCATGCTAATTGAGGCGAAAGAAGCAGCCGAGTTAACGGCACGGCGGCTCAATGTAAAATTGGAATGGATTGGCCCCTTTAAGGTCGATGTGGAGACCCAGATTAAAATCGTTGAAGGGTTGATCCGGCGAAAGGTCGATGGAATTGCGGTCAGTTGCAGCGACGCCGAGCGGCTTCGGCCGGTGATCGACAAGGCGGTGGCCGCCGGGATTAAAGTGGCGACGATGGAGGCCGATGCCCCGGAGAGCAACCGTTTGTTTTACTGCGGGACCGATAATTACGCCGCCGGGGTGGAATGCGGAAAAGCCATGGTCCGGATTGTAACCGCGAAAGGTTGGGCGGACCGGGAGTTGAACACGGTGATCCTGACCGGCAGCACGAAGGCCCATGATCTGAACGAAAGGATCCGGGGTTTTAAAGCGGCGACGGCCGGCCGGATCAAACTTAACTATCGCACCCTGCTGGTCTGCGGTGAGGATACGACCACAGCCGCAAAGGAGGTGGAGGCTTACCTCAAAAAGCACCCGGAGACCGACGCTTTCTTCTTCACCGGGGGGTGGGCTTTTCTTGGGCCGCCGGAAGCGATGCCTGTTTATGACCAATGGTGCCAGAACGGGGGGATTACCGTGGCGATGGATACCTCCTACCCGGTGTTACAAGCGGCGCTGCGCGGTTTCGCCCAGGCTCTGGTGGGGCCGGACTACCGGAAAATGGGCGAGTTTACCGTCAGTTACCTGGTCTGTGCCATCAAGGACCTCCCCATTCCCTCCGCTTTTATCGATACCGGTATAGAATTGGCCGATGAGAGCAACTTCAGCCAATTACTCCAGACCAAAAAGCCGTGGGATATCAAATGAAGAAGGCCATGACCGCAGCGGGTAAGTTTTTGGGCCAGACTTTTCGGATTAAGTCGCTCCGGACCAAGTTCATTATCTCCTTTACGGGCTTGATCTTGATCCCCCTGCTCTTATTGGCTTTTCTCTCCTATTACACCTACCTTGAGATTCTCCAGCAAAACGTCCGGACTTATACGGAGACGGTTATTAACCGGGTGGAACGCAACCTCCAGATCTACCTCAGTGATCTGGAACGCATTCTTGATCTAAGGAACGACTATTACATCCTGCAATTTTTAAAACTCAGTATGATCGATGACATTGAGGGCAACCAGAAATACACCTACCGTTTATGGGAGAATTTAAACAATATTAAAAAATACAAAACCGATCTGCGGGATGTGGCCATCATAACCTTAAAAGGGGTCAAAATCGGTTGTTATGGCCTGACCAATGTGGATCTTTCCCAGAACGAACTTTTCCAAATCCTGGCCAACCGGACGGCGCAGGATAATACGATGGCGATCTACGGGCCCCATGACGATTGGCTGGGGGGAAAAGTCTTTTCCGTTGGGTGTGCCATCTACGGCGATTATGATAATTTTTTAGGGATTATGCTTATTGATGTGGAGTTGGATCTCCTGGCGCGGATCTGCCGTGATATCCGGCTGGGTAAAACCGGCTATGTGACCCTGGTTGACCAAAACGGGCAGATTATCTTTCATCCCCAGCCCGAATTGATCGGTAAATCCGTCGGTCTGCTTTTGGGCAATCCGGTGGGCGAATCCTGGCGGAGCGGTTATTACACCTACGGAAACCGGGTGATTATGGGGAAAACCTTGCCTATGACGCAATGGAGCATTATCGGCATCTCCGACCGGACGGAATTGATTGCAGAGATGACGACGGTCGCCCGGATCTCTTTTGCTTTGATTGCGGGTTCCATTATTGCTGTGATCCTGGTGGCCCTTTTGCTGTCCGGGGTTTTAACGAAGCCGCTGAAAGAACTGCAGTCCTCAATGCAGGCGGCGGCGGAAAACCTTAATACGGTTGTGCCCGTCCGCACTTATGATGAAATTGGCCAGCTTGGGCAGGCCTTTAATCAGATGCTTTCCCAGATCCGGCAGTTGATGCGCCAAAGTGTTCAGGAGCAAAAGAAACTGCGCCAAATTGAGATGCGGGCGCTGCAGGAACAGATCAAACCCCATTTTATCTATAATACGCTGGAGGTAATCATTGGTCTGCTGGAAACAAACCAGAACGAAGATGTGATTAAGATGGTGGAAGCCCTGGGGGCCTTCTTCCGGATCAGTTTGAGTCAGGGCCGGGAGTTAATCAGGATCAAGGAAGAAGTGGATCATGTCCGGAACTATCTTTATATCCAAAAATTGCGCCATGGCGAAAAGTATGATTACCGGTTCGAGGTTGAGGACGGGATTACCCACTATAAAACATTAAAACTCCTCTTGCAGCCTTTGGTTGAAAACGCCATTTACCATGGGGTACGTTCCACAGAAAGTAATGATGGTTTAATTGTCATCAAGGGTTACCGGGCGGAGGAAACGATCTGTTTTGAAGTGGTTGATAACGGCCGGGGGATGCCGGCGGAGATGGTTGAGACGATCAACCGTTCTTTACGGGGGGAATGCGCGGAAGAACAAGAGAGATACGGTTTCGGGTTGCGTAATGTCCATGAACGGATTGTCCTTGCTTTTGGTCAAGAATATGGGTTGTGGCTAACTTCCACCCTTAATCAGGGCACGAAGGCCGTTCTTCGTTTACCGCTGATCGAATAGGGGAACGGGTACAAAGGAGGTCAGGACCATGAGCGGAATCTTGCTGGTTGAAGACGAGGAAGCGATCAAGCGGAAATTGATGAACAATGTCCCGTGGCGTGATTATGGTTTCGATCCGGTTCTCGGGGCCAGTAATGGGGAGGAAGCTTTATCCCTCCTGGAACAGCACCCGATCCAGATTGTGGTGACCGACATCCAGATGCCGGTGATGAACGGAATCGAACTGATTAAGGAGATTAAGAAGCGGAACTACCGGATGAAGATCATTGTCATTTCCGGGTTTGCTGAATTTGAGTATGCCCGGGAGTCGATTAACCTGGCGGTCTCCGAATACCTCTTAAAACCCTTTGCCACGCGCCGCCTCTTGGAAGTGGCGCTGCGGCTGAAAGCAGAGCTCGGTGAAGAACAGGCGAAAGAAGAAGAGCTTGCCGCCCTGCGGGCGCAGATTAGCAATAACATGTCGGTTTTAAGAGAAAAGTTTCTTACCGATCTGTTAAACGGAAAAGTGGGGAAAGCCGACTTTGCGGCAAAATTACAGTTTTTGGGTTTGGATCAGCATGAGAACAGACCCTTCCAAGTGGTCGTGCTGGAACTGCACGACAGTTCTGACGAGCTTGTTCCGGAAGAGGACAAGTATTTATTGGACCTCCAGTTTTACCAGTATCTTGAGCGGGAGCTTGCCAACTCCGCATACCAGTTCTTGCTCCTCAATTACTACCACCGTCAAATGGTTGCGGTCATTTTTGATCCGGACCGGGATCTCCCGTTGTGCTTGGAAGAATGGTTAAACAGGCTTCGGGTGCATTTAAATAAAGACATCACCATCGGCGTCAGCAATTGTTACCAGACGCTATTGGATCTTTTCGTTGCGCACCGGGAAGCGGGGATGGCGCTGCAAAACCGGTTCCTCTACGGTTTAAACCGGGTTTATGCCGTCGGCGATCTGCATCTGGCGCATCCGGACTACCATAAAATCTTTTACCAACTTTATCAGAACCGGATTTTTGATGATTTACGGGTTGGGGCCAACGATGAGATTCTGGAAGACTTGACGAAGTTGTTTACCGAGTTGCGTTCATCCTGTCTAGGTCCGGAACCGATCCGGATTATCGCCGCCAATTTGTTGCTTTTAACCTGTGCCACCCTCAATGAATTAGGCTACAATTTGGAAGAGCTCTTTGAAGAGGGCGTTCCGCCGTTAAATATGATCAGCCGGACGCAGTCCCTGGATGAACTCGAAGCCGAATTTAAAAAAATCTTTGCCCGGATCAACCACTTGATCAGCCGGAGTCGGGAAAGCCTTAACCAGCAGCGGGTTGATGAAATCCGTCGTTACCTGGAAACGAATTACGCGGCGGAGATCACCCTCTCCGCAATGGCGGAGAAATATAAACTCAGTCCCGGATACCTCAGTCTGCTTTTTACTGAACGCACCGGGAAGAACTTCTCCGATTATCTGACCGAGTGCCGGATCCGGAAAGCCAAGGAATTATTGAAACATACGGAGATGCGCATTTATGAAATCGCCACCGCCGTCGGCTACAATGATCCCTACTATTTCAGCAGTTGTTTTAAGAAACTTACCAACCAAACCCCCAGCGAGTACCGGGAAAATTTAGTGAAAAAGTGACAGGAGGCCCAAACGGTGTTAAAATAGGGCTGACATCGGGTTAAGTTAAAAGCACTTAAAGGAGCAAGTTTTGCCGACGAAGAAAGCTCAAGACCAACGACCAGACGAAGAAAGGGGATTTCACTTTGCTCGCCTTGTTTGCGTTTTTGCCGATCTTGGTCACCGTTTTGCTAATGGCCGTCTTCAACTGGAGCGCGAAAAGGGTTCTGCCCCTGGCTTGGGGGTTGGTGGTCCTTGTCGCGCTTACCATCTGGCGGATGGAACCCGTCCATGTGCTTGGGTATTCGCTGTTTGGGGCTTTTAAGGCTTTGGATGTAATCATCATTATTTTTGGCGCGGTTTTGATCTTGAACACGCTCAAAGAGTCCGGGGCGATGCAGCGGATCAGCAATGGTTTTCAGCACATCACCAGTGACCGCCGGATTCAGGCGCTGATTATCGGGTGGATGTTCAGCGCTTTTATTGAGGGTGCCTCCGGGTTTGGGACGCCACCGGCTTTAGTGGCGCCCCTGCTGGTGGGGTTGGGTTTTCCCCCGTTGGCGGCGGCCATGATTGCGCTGGTCCTCAACAGTACCCCGGTTTCGTTCGGGGCGGTTGGCACGCCCATTTTTGGCGCCGTGAACAGTCTGGCTGCTTATTTGGGAAGCGGCACCGAGCGGTTTACCCTGCTCCTCACCGAAGAGGTGGCCTTTTTACATACCGCGGTCGGCTTCTTCGTTCCCTTGCTCGGCCTTTGTTTTCTGGTGGTGCTGTTTGGGGAAGATAAGTCATTGCGACACGCCTTTGCCGTCATGCCCTTTGCCCTCTTTGCCGGGTTGGCCTTTGTCGTACCCTATTACTGTACGGCCCTTTTTCTGGGGCCGGAATTTCCAGCATTAATTGGCGGCCTGGTGGGACTGCCCTTTCTCCTCTGGGCGGCCAAAGCCGGCTTTTTAGTGCCGAAAACCCGGTGGGATTTTCCGGCACCCAGGGCCTGGGCGGCGGATTGGCGCGCCAATTTCGTGCGGGAAGATCAGCAACCGGCCGCGCCGACGTTGTCTTTATGGAAGGCCTGGCTGCCTTATATGCTGATCGCCTCTATTCTGGTGGTGACCCGGATCCCGGCTTTTGGGCTCAAGGAGCTGTTGTCTGCGATGAAGCTTACGGTTCCGCGGATCATGGGGATCAACGGCTTGGATTATGAGCTGGCTTGGGCCTATTTGCCGGGAATTATCCCGTTTACCTTGGTTGCTTTGCTCACCCCTTTTTTGCACGGGATGACACCAGCCCAAACCAAGCGGGCTTGGCGGAACACCTTTCAGCAAATCTCCGGGGCGGTGGTGGCCTTAATTTTTGGGGTGGCCATGGTTCAGGTCATGTTGAATTCCCAGGTGAATACCGCCGGGTTTGACAGCATGATGACGATCATGGCCCGCACCATGGCCGCTTTGGCCGGGAATGCTTTTCTGCTTTTTGCCCCGTTCATCGGAGTTTTGGGGACTTTTATGTCCGGGTCGAATACGGTCTCGAATATTCTGTTTGCTTCGTTTCAATACGAGACGGCGCTGCTTCTGGGGCTCCTGCCGGTGCGCATTGTCGCCCTCCAAGTGGTGGGCGGGGCCTTTGGAAGTATGATCTGTTTCAATAGCGTGGTCGCCGTCTGTGCCACGGTCGGCATTGACGGGGCGGAAGGGGAGCTGATCAAGCGCAACCTCGTTCCCTGCCTGGTTTTTACCCTGATCGCCGCCCTGGTGGCCCTTTCGCTGCCGGCTGGGGTTTAATCCGGACCGGTCCCGGGCCGGGCCTTCAAGGCCGTGTTGATCCTTTTTCCCGGCCAAAGGAGAAGAAACAGGCGAAAAATACCCTTGACATTTTACCGGGATGTGTGGTAATATAACTTTTGCAAGAAGAAAGAGCGGAAATAGCTCAGCGGTAGAGCATCGCCTTGCCAAGGCGAGGGTCGCGGGTTCAAATCCCGTTTTCCGCTCCAATTTTATTTATGGCGGCATAGCCAAGTGGTAAGGCAGAGGTCTGCAAAACCTTTATCCCCAGTTCGAATCTGGGTGCCGCCTCCATCTTTTATTTAACACGGGAGAGTGGCGGAACCGGCAGACGCAACGGACTTAAAATCCGTTGACCTTTCTAGGTCGTGGGGGTTCAAGTCCCCCCTTTCCCACCAGCTAGATAAGGGTTTGAGGAGAAAAACCCAACGACATAAAAAAGGAAATACAAGGAAAAAAACGCGACTGTTGAGACTTTTGTCGGGACTTTTGTTGGAATTCTAGTGCTTCTCATTTGCCTCATATAGTATAAAACGCAACGGAGTTTTTACTCCGGTTTTTGTTTTTCAGCCTAATCTGCAATTAGCAAGGCCCCTTCATTCCGGGAAGGGGCCTTTGGTTTTACTTCTTTTTTCCCCCAGCGCCTTGGTTTGGGGCGGTCGTTTTTTTGCCGGGTTTGGCGTAGAGGAAACCCCTTTTGGGCTGGCGGGCGATCTCTTTTAGTTTATAATGGTGTTTTTGTAGAAAATTTTCGACCTTGGTCCGGTCCGTCAGGGCTTCATGGACTTCAATGATGAAGCTGGGTCTTTTCGCTTTAATTATATGGTTCATCCCTTTCAATACTTGTAACTCGAAGCCTTCCACATCGATTTTAACCAGGTCAGGACGGGGGATCTTTTTCCGGCGGGTATAGGAATCCAGGTTCCAGACTTCCACGGGGGTGGTCAGACTGCTTACCGTTTTTTGGAGCGAGTGCCGGCCAAGGCCGGAAAGATACCCCTGCAGGGAGAGGAACCGCACTTCCCGTTTGGCTCCGGCCGCAATCAGATGGGGGGTAATGTTCTCCAGTTTGTTCAGCGTAATGTTGCGGAGTAGTTTCCAGAAATTCAGAGTTTCCGGTTCAAAGGCATGGATCTGGCAATCAGGATGCTCCCGGGCCAGGATCAGACTGTGGATGCCGATATTGGCGCCGATATCGTAGAAGACCATCTGTGGTTTGATTAAAGACTGGATCAAGGCGAGGACCTTTGCTTCCTGGACATGCCGGGCCCGTTTCGCTTCGGCCTTGTTTTCCGCACAGATGAGGACATCGCCTTTCCCGTATTGGACCGGCATGACTTGGGTTTCATCGTTCACCAGCTGCTCAAGGGCGGACTGCCGCGCCGCCAGATAATCCGGCAGGTATTCCGGATCCAGCAGGGTGTTGACCTTTTTCTGGGGAAACTTGGCCTTCAACTCTTTTTTCAGTTGGGTGGCCAACGGTTCGGTCGCCACGCCAATCATGATCCCGTCTACCTGGTTCAGGGCTTCAGCGGGCAGGATCTCCATGTTTTGACAGACGGCGAACCCTTGCTCCAGAGCTTGTTGGATCAGGCGTCCGGAACAATCGATCACCCCCACGATCTGGTGTTGTTTTGCTTTGAGGACGTTTAAGGCGACGAAGCCGGCCAGGTCCTCACTGTAAAGCAGATATTTTCCCATGCGCTTCCCCCATCTCTTGCGTACTGCCGCGGCCGATCCCTTCGTAAAGAAAGCCGTGGGCGCGGACCCGTTCCGGAGTTAAAAGGTTCCGGAGGTCGATGATGATGGCTTGGGCCATTTTGGCTTTCAACAAGTCCAGGTCAAGGGCGCGGTATTGCTCCCACTCGGTAACAATCACCACCGCCGACGCGTCTTGGGCGGCGGTGTACTCATCCGTGCAGTAGGTAATCCGGTTGCCGAAGACCTTTTTACCGTTGTCTAAAGCTTTTGGGTCGTGGACCCGGATCTGCGCACCGGCGCGCAGGAGGCCTTCAATAATCGGCAAAGCCGGTGAAGCCCTGAGATCATCCGTATTGGCTTTGAAGGCTAGACCGAGAACGGCAATGGTTTTTCCGGCGGGCGGGCCGAGGGTGCGGGTGATCTTGGCCAACATCTTTTGTTGGATTTGGGTGTTCACCGCATCGGTGGCTTCGACGATGGAAACTTGCTTACCGTGGGTCCGGGCGAGGTGAATCAAGGCTTTGGTGTCTTTCGGGAAACAGGAGCCGCCATAACCCGGTCCGGCGGCGAGAAATTCGGGGCCGATCCGGTGGTCCAGGCCCATTCCACGGGCCACCATCGGCAGATCGGCCCCAACGGCCTCACAGAGCTCGGCCAGTTCATTGATGAACGAGATTTTGGTGGCCAGGAAGGCATTGGAGGCATATTTAATCAGTTCCGCGGTCTCCGGGTTGGTCAGAAGCAAAGGGACCCTTTTTTTCAGAAAGGGCCGGTAAAGCTCGGCCATGACTTTGCGGGCCCGCGGAGAATTGGTGCCAATGACAATGCGGTCCGGATTCATAAAATCGGAGACCGCATTTCCTTCCCGCAGAAATTCGGGGTTACTGACCACGTCAAAAGGTACCGGGTGGCGGGTGTGCTCCCCGATGATGGTTTTGAGCCGGCGGGTGGTTCCCACCGGAACGGTGGATTTATTAACGATCACCGTATAACGATGAAGTTGGGGACCGATTTCGGCGGCAACCGCTTCGATCTGGCTAAGATCAACCGACCCGTCGCTTAAGGGCGGGGTGCCGACCGCGATGAAAATAATCTGGGCATTGGTGACGCCCAGGGCTAGACTGGTGGTAAAGGCCAGCCGCCCGGTCTTGGCGTGGCGGCGCAAGAGCGGTTCCAAATCTTTCTCGTAGAACGGGACTTCTTGACGGCGCAGTTTATTTATCTTTACGGGGTCGCGGTCAACACCGGTTACCCAGTGGCCGGTCTCCGCCAGACCGGCGGCGGTCACCAGACCGACGTAACCGCAACCAATCACCGTTATTTTCACGCTTCATCTCCTCCGCTGGAATCGTCTTTGTATCCCAAAATCTGCTCTGTTTCTTCATCTTATTTCGCTGGCGGCGGGAAGGGGATGGGATATAAAAACAATTCCGCGGGAGCGGAATTTATTTTTTCTTCCATTTTGCCCTTAACAACCGGGCGCTGTGCCGGCGGAGTTTAAGCCGCTCCTTACGGGTGATTTTCGACCCTTGCCGGTAATGGTAGACGGGAACGGGGGCATAAAGCACTTCATAACCGGCTTGTCGCACCCGCCAACAAAAGTCCACTTCTTCACCGTACATAAAAAACCGTTCGTCGAAGCCCCCGATTTCGTGAAAAATTGCGCGCTTGACCAGAAAACAACTGCCTTGGACCCAACGGACCTTCTTTTCCCGGTCACAGAGGCCCGGACGGTTTTTCTCTCCCTTACCCCGGATTTTTCCGTTGGCCCCCGCATGGTAAATGGTGCCGTCGGGATTGAGGATTTTTGCCCCAACGACCATGGCCTGTTTATGCCGCATGGCGCTTTGAGTCAACTTGTGGAGCCAATCCCTGGTAAAAATCAGATCGGGGTTTAAGAAGACAATAAACCGGCCGGTGGTCAGCTTGACCGCTTGGTTCCAGGCTTTCGCCACCCCCAGGTTCTTTTTGTTGAAGACGAGCCGCAGGTGGTGACGGAAAAAGGGATCTTGCAGCTTCGATTGTAAATAGGCCTTGGTCTGGTCTTGACTGTTGTTATCGATCACCAATAAACGGAAAGGCGGTTTGGTCGTTTGCCGTAAGGACTGAAAAAACGTGGGCAGGCAAAGTCGGCTCGTGTAAGTGACCAGGACCAGATCGACATGGTGCTCCATGCGCATCATTCCCTTTCAGGTTAGCCTGGGACTGTTGGGGGCGCGGGACGGGCTTTTCGCCGCCGGTCGGTCAGATCAACTCCGGTCGGATCAAGCTTGTTCCCGTTCCTCGGTGGCCGGTTTAGGCTGGGGGTCCCAAGGGCGAATGCGGTTGTTGGGCCGGACCGTGTACATCATGGTCTTTCCAAAGTCGATCGCTACTTTCTTGTAGCGTTTGGCCAGGGCCGGAGCGAGAATGACGGCGTTGACCCCGGCGGAGATTAAGGCCAGATCAAATTCGTATTGACCCGCTTTTTTCAGGACCGCGGGAATTTGGTCATAATGCTCAAAATTGATGGTCCCCACGATCCGGGGGGGTAAATTCGTGTATTTGCTGGTGATCCGTTTGGCGTAGTCGGCGGCCCACTTGGAGATGAGGAGGGTGCGGTATTGGTGGATAATCTTCCAGAAGTAGCGGTAAGCGACCATCTTGCGGTTGCAGAAGACATAGCAGAGGGCACGGGGCTGCAGGTTGTAATGGTCGAAGATTTTGTTGGTGAGGGCCCGCTTGAATTTGGTCGGGGCGGAGACTTCGTCGTTCTGTTGACGACAGATCCCGACGATGTCGGCGGCTTTGATCCCCTTCAGCATCCGGTCGCGGAGGGTGAGGTTGGGCAGGTCAACCCCTTTTCCACCGGTACGGCTGTCCCGCACCCAATAGGTCTGTTCCAGCTCTTTGTTGCTGAGGAATGTGCCCTGGGCAAGGACGATATTTTCCCCGTCCCCGATCCGGACCAGGGAAAAAGGTTTTTTTTGGCGGAGGGCGCGGTGAATCCGGTGCAGGACTTCTAGTTCGGAGAGGAGTTTTTCATCGGGGAAGTCCTTAAGGGACATGCTCGGCCCCTCCTTCTGTTGGGGAGCAGGTTCGATCCGCTTGTTGGGTGGCGGTAAGCAAGGCCCGCACCGCGGCGATCTGGTCCTCAGGGTAGCCGAACCGCCGCATGATTTCGGCTTCGCCCGGGCCGAGAACGAAACTTTTTTTCCAGGTCTCAAAGTCGCTCCGGCTTTCCTTTTTTTTGACATAAAAGAGTTTCCAGGCTCCATAAAGCGGATCCGCTTCTTCGGTCCGTCCCAAACTGGTGCAAACATGGGAAGTCAGGTAGGCCTTCTTCAGACCAAGCTGATTTGCTTTCCGTTCATAATGCCGTTCGCCGACGCCATAGAGGGGAAGATCGGCTAAGTAGAAATGTTTTCGCCATAACTGTTTATTAATCATCATGCACCAGAACAGTATGGTACTCCGCCGGAATTCCAGGGTGTAACCGTTTTTTTTCACCTGTGGCCGGGGGCTTCCTTTGAGGGCGGCGGGCAGAAGCGCAACATAGGCCAGCTTTGGGAAGTCCTTTAAGGCTTGGCACATCGCGGCGGTCCAGTTTTTATTCGGGACTAATACATCATCGTCCAGTTTGACGAGGTATTGACCGTGGGCGTGTTCGGCGCCGTATTGGAATCCGGGCATACAACCGATGTTCCGTCCTGGATCCAGGATGCGGACCCGGGGGTGTTTGTACTCCCGCAGAAAGGCTAAAGCATCCGCATAAGGGGGATGGTTGTTGATCAGGATTAGTTCACTGTTCTGGTCCGTGCTGACCAGTGCTGCTTCGAGGCATTTTTTGATTAAGGGCAAGGTGTTGTAACAGTTGATAATAATCGAAAATCGCAAACCGACTCATCCTTTCTGGTACCTCCTTGCTTTAGTGTACGACCCGGGCGTGTTGGGGGTGATGGGGTCAAGGCATCTTTGCGGCCTGGTAGAAGGGCCTTTTCGCGGTACGGATTGTTCCTCCAAAAAGATTGATCTCATATAATATTCCAAACTTAGAAACCGGTTAATGACCGAAGGAGGAAAGAAGATGAGGGTCCTGTTTGTTGACTCTGGAGCAATGGGCTTTCACCATCGCTATGCTTACGATATCTATATGACCTTAAAGAAGATGGAGCATCAAGTGCGGCAGGTTGGCCCGCGGAAGCTTTCTTCCCGCCTGATCAAGGAGTTCCGCCCCGAAGTGCTGTTGGTGGTGCATGGTAACCGCACGCCACTGGAACAGGTCCATTATGCCCGTTCTTTAGGGGTGAAAACCGTTCTGTGGCTGGTCGAAGACCCCTATGAGATCGATCTGCACCGCGGTCCGATGGTTGACGCCTATGACCTGGTTTTTACCAACGAACGGCAGGCAGTGGCCGAGTACAACCACCCCCGCGTCTTTTATCTGCCCTGGTGTTGTAATCCCGATGTTCACCGGCGCTTGAAGACGGCGGAAGAATACCGCAGCGATCTCTGTTTTATCGGCATGGGTTTTCCCAACCGGCTGAAGGTCTTAAATGCGATTGCGCCCTTTCTTAAGAAATTAAACGTCAAATTAATCGGGGTCTGGGACCGCTGGGGGGAATTACACCCGGATCTGCGCAAATTCGTCCGCCCGGTGATCCATGATTTTCACGAGGTACAGAAGTACTTTAACGGGGCCAAGATCAACCTGAACATCCACCGGGATCCGGTTGACCCGCCGTCGGGGAACAGCCGGGGGGTGGGTGCGTCCAGCCCCAATGACCGGGCTTTTGCGCTGGCCGGTTGTGGTGCTTTCCAGATTGTCGATGCGACGCGACCGGATCTTTTTGATTATTTTACCGTCAACAAAGAGATCGTTGCTTTCTCCAACCCCGATGACTTGGCCGATAAGATCCGGTACTACCTGGGGAAACCAAAACTACGCCGCCAGATTGGCGACGCGGCGCGCCAAAGGGCCTACCGCGAGCATACTTATTACCACCGTTTGCAGCAGATCTTTGTGGAAGTGGCCAAATTGCCCACTTCCTATTGGGCTCGGGTCAGTGGGCGGCGCCCGATGGCCTTTTCCTTTCACAATGGGTATCTGCGGCCAGAAGGAATCTGGACCTTCAATCCCCCGCCGGGTGTTAAGTAAAAGCCTGTTCTCCTGGGAAAACCGGAGCCTCGTCTTCAAACAGCCGTTCCCATCCGTACTCCTGTAAATAGGCCGCCCATTTCCGGCGGAAATACGTCCAACTGGCTGTGGCCAGTTTTTCGCTTACCGCCGGGTCACTGCGGTTAAAAGAAGCATGAACCGCGTGGTCGATCAAGACATCACGAGCGATCCGTAACTGGTAGCCCTGTTCGCGGATGCGGAGGGCCAGGTCAAAGTCGTCGGCACCCAAAGTCAGCTTTTCGTCGAAAAGACCGATCTTGGCAGGTAAGCGGCGGTCAAAGAGGACCAGGCAACCAATGAGGAATTTGGCGCGTTGAGACTGGCGGGCGTAAAGGGCGGCGAATTTCCGGTCCGCAGCCGGTAAGTGGCGGGAGAAGGACCGGGGACCGGCCCACTGCTTGCCGCCAATGCCCAAACTTTTGGGACCCACCATCAAGGTCGAAGGATGGTGTTTGAGATGCCAAATGAGCCGGTTTGCCCAGTGCGGCGGGGTGATGACATCCGCATTCATCGTCACCAGATACCGGCCGGTAGCCCGGTCAAGACCCTGGTTACAGGCGGCAGCGTAGCCCCGGTTTTCGGAGTTGAAGATCACCCGGATGCGGGGGGCGTTTACGGAACGGAGCCAGGGGACGGAGTCATCGGTGGAGTGATTGTCGACGATGATTATTTCGTAGGGGACCGTCGTTGTGGCGGTCAGGGCCGCCAAGCAACGCGCCAAAAAAGGGCGGGTGTTGTAGTTGACAATGATGATGCTTAACTCCATAACAAGGCCTCCACCTTTTCCCCCCGCCAACACCGTAGCTGTGGGGGAGAATGCAAAATCGACCGGTAGTGGAGCAGTGGACAGAATTCCCCCTGTGGATCGAGGTGCAGGTAACGCTGGTATTTGGCCTGGCGATCCCAGTGGTGGACATACCCGAGGTGGAGAAGGGGGATGTTGCTGTTAAACCGGGGCGTCCGGTAGGCTTCCTGGGGAAAACGTCCGCAGTGCAGGCGACGGGGGGCCCAGTGGTAAATCCGGTTTTTTCGGTAACGGTGCAGACAGGCGGTGCGTCCACGGGCCGGATGCCACCAACGGTCGGCCCGGTAGTGGCGGAGATCTCCCCAAAAATGATAGACGGGGAAAGTGATTAGTTCATAGCGGGTTTGTTGCAGGAAGGCCAGGATCTCCTGTTTGCTGCGGGCGGCGAAGAGCTCGTCGGCATCGAGTGCCAGGATCCAGTCGGGGTTGAGCGCGATGGTCAGTTGCCACAGTTTGGCGCGGAGCTTGGCTTCATCCTGGGGGAAAAGGGGCGTGGACAAGCGTTCGAACCGGATTACCCGTGGGTGGGCCCGGCAGAGTGCGGGCGTATCGTCGGTAGAGGCGTCGTCCAGGATGACAATGCCGTCGACCAGGGTGCCCAGCCGGTCTAAAACCGGACGTAAGAAACGGCCGGCCTCATTCCGGACGGCCATCATCGCCAGCAACCGCGGTTTTTTCAGGTCGTTCATGTTTTCCCTCCCCGGTCTGCCATTTGCGGTCGAAATAAGCTTTGCTTTGGCGAAAATAGGCTTGTAAGCGCCGCCGGTTGCGACAGCTGCCGTTGACCAGATGGATGACGCGGCTGGTGGGGACGTAGAGGACTTTGTACCCATGGCGGCGGGCGTTGTAACAATAGTCGGTCTCCTCGAAATAATGGAAGTAGTTTTCGTCAAAATAACCCAGTTCCGGCAGGAGTGCTCTTTTCAGGCCCAGGCAGGCGCCGCAGAGGCTAAGGCAGACGGTGGGTTCGGCAAAAAGGGCGGGATCGTCGGGGACGCCCCAACCACGGATCCGGGGCGCGGATTCCTCGCCGACCACACCGGCGCCAACCAGATAACCGGCGGGGCTGACCAGACGGGGCCCGACCACCGCCACCTCCGGGTCTTGCAAGGCCGCAATCAGCGGGGGGAGCCAGCCCGCCGTTACTATAGTATCGCTGTTGAGAATAAAGATGTACGGGGCGTTTCCGGCCTTGATCCCCTGGTTACAGGCGGTGGCGTATCCCCGGTTTTCGCGGTTGAAAAGTCCCGTTACCCAGGGTAAACTGCGGATGAAGTCGACACTCCCGTCGGTGCTGGCGTTATCCACCACCCAAAGACGGTAAGTGCCCGGGGGGCCGCTGAACCGGCGGAGGCTGTCTAAACAAGCGGCCAGCAGTTTTTTGGTGTTGAAATTGACGACGACCAGATCAACCGTCGCGGTCATCGCTTCCTCCTTTCCCTTTCGGACCGGGGATTTTGTACCAATTGTGACCGGTCAACGTGAGGCCGCCTTGCCGGCCGGGCTAAAGCTCCAGGACGGCATCGGCCCCGACCAGCAACGAACGGGCGGTTGCCGTTTTTTGCTGGCCTTGGATGCGAACCCGTTCTCCGATGATGCTGTTACAGAGCGTTGCCCCCTTCAGTTGAGCGCCGGCGAACACCAGCGTGTGGCTGAGGTGACAGTCGGTAATTTCGGCTCCGTCGCCCACCGCCAGATAAGGACCGAGCGTCGAACCGCTGATCCGGCAGCCGGCCCCGATGGTGACGGGGCCTCTCACCTGGCAGTTTTTTAGCGTCGCTCCTTCCGCCACTCTCAGCACCCCTTTGACCGTGGACTTTTTCACTTCGCCGGCGACGGTCGGCGTCAGTTTCTTCATTAAGTATTGGTTGGCGGCGAGTAGATCGGTTACGGTACCCGTATCCTTCCACCATCCCGAGAGGAGGTGGTGGGTAACGTCTTTACCTTCGGTGATCAGTTGTTGGATCGCATCGGTGATCTCTAGTTCGCCGCGGGGGGAAGGGCTAATGGCCCGGACGGCCTGGTGGATGGCGGGGGAGAACAAGTACACACCGACCAGCGCCAGGTTGCTCTGGGGCGCGCGCGGTTTTTCTTCCACTTGGACAACGTTTTTACCGTCAACCCGGGCGACCCCGAAGTGGCGGGGGTTTTTGACCCGCCTTAAGAGGAGGAGCGCATCGGGTTTTTCGCATACGAACCGGTTGACCAACGGGCGCAGCGGTTCGTCCAAGATATTGTCGCCCAGGTGCATCAGGAACGGGGCGTTGCCCAGTGCTTCCCGGGCGAGCAAGACGGTATGGGCCAGGCCCAACGGTATGGGTTGGTCAACGAAGGTGAAATCAAAACCCCACGGGTTGGTTTTGCGCAGCAGTTCCACAATGGGCTTTCCGTTGGGCCCAATGATGATCACAACCTCACGGATGGTGGTAGCCGCCAGGGTGTTGAGGATGTGAAATAAAATTGGCTGGTGGGCGAGGGGAAGGAGCGCTTTTGGTTGTGTGTGGGTGAAGGGGCGGAGGCGTGTCCCTGATCCGCCACAAAGAAGAAGTGCTTTCAAGGCTAACCCTGCTTTCCTGGTTTTTGCGTAGTTGCTCATACTGGCCGGGGTGGAGTAAGCACTGAGAATCGAGGGCTGTTTTCTTCGCCGAATTGTTGCCAAGCGGTATGCTCCGCGCGCATAGCGGCGGAGGGCAAAGCATGGGCGCGACCAGCACAAGCAATAGGTGGGGTGAAGTATTTTGCTTTTTATCATATGCAGAGGGCACGGCCGGTGTCCCTGACCGTACAGCGGGCGGTGCGGTAAAAAACAGTATTACAGTATTATTTTCCTGTCCAAAGCAAATAATAGGGGGAGACAAACGGGAGGCGAAGGACAGGGGGGATATTTTGAAGGATAAGATCCGAGCAAGCTGGGAGCGGGATAACGGGGCCTGGCGCCCTTTATACCAAAATAGCGAAGCCACTCCGCCGCCGGATGAAGCGGACCCGGAAGGGGAAGAGCCGAAGCCGAGTGCACCCCGCCGCCAGCGGTTGGCGTTGCAGAGTCTGAAACAGTTGGGGCAAATGCCGCCGCCACCGGCCGCGGGGACCGATCTCCATACCATGGTGATTATCGGCCAGATTGAAGGCCACATGGTCCTGCCGCCGAAAAACAAGACGACCAAGTATGAGCACATCATTCCGCAGTTGGTGGCGATTGAACAGAATGAACGGATCAAAGGGTTACTGGTGATCTTGAACACCGTCGGCGGTGATGTGGAAGCCGGGCTGGCCATCGCCGAAATGCTGGAGAGCCTCTCCAAACCGACGGTCTCTTTGGTTCTGGGTGGGGGGCATTCTATCGGCGTGCCGATTGCGGTGGCGGCCGATTATTCCTTTATTGCCGAGACCGCCACCATGACGATCCACCCGATCCGGCTGACCGGAATGGTGATCGGCGTCCCCCAAACCTATGAGTATCTGGAAAAAATGCAGGACCGGGTCATTAAGTTTGTCACCAGTCATTCGGCGATTACGGAAGACAAGTTCCGGGAGTTGATGTTTCGTACCGGCGATCTGGTACGCGATGTCGGTTCGGTGCTGGTGGGGAAGGATGCGGTCAGTGCCGGTTTAATCAATGAGATCGGGGGTCTGAAACAGTCCCTGCGCAAACTCCGGGAGTTGGTTCAGCAAAGGGAAGACGGGTGAAAATGAGGTGAAGCAATGCTTTTTTATTCAATCTACCCGTTAGCGATGGTCCTTGAGGAGGAAGGGGCGGAAGAACTGGAACCGTGGCGGGAGTTGGAGATTGAGGGGAGAAAAGTGTTGGTGACTGTTAATAGCCGGGGCGAACAGGTGATTGCCCGTTTGCTCAGTACCGACCCGGCCGATTATTTGGATCCCCGTTGGACGCCGGGAAATGTAATTGTTTAGTTAAAAACCGCTTAAAACCTCTTAAAGAGAGGTTTTTTCTTTAAGATCAGGTCCGGTCAAGGGGAGGAGAATGCGCCAGTGGAAACGAAATAATGCTAAAAGGATCCGACTGTGCATAGGAGGCAAAATGGCAGGCGTGATGCAGGAGATTATTTTTGGCTTGGCCGGGGGTCTTGGTCTTTTTTTACTGGGTTTTGCGCTGATGGGCATCGGTTTTCAGAATATCGCGGGTGGGAAAATATACCGGTTTATGGAAAAGACCAACCACCCGTTGGTCGCCATGGGGACCGGTTTTTTAATGACGCTGATCCTGCAGAAGACAGGAGCGGCGACGGTTTTGCTGATTGGACTTTTAGGGTCACGGTTGATCCACCTGCAACAAGGGATCTGTGTCATGCTCGGGATTAACCTCGGGGCGACCTTGCTGGTCCACTTAACATCATTTCAGATCGGCAGTTACGCCTATCTTGCCGTTGGCCTGGGCTTTTTGTTGTATGCCTTTGGGAAGAGACACCATATCCAGTATCTTGGGTTTACCACGCTCGGTTTTGGTTTGGTTTTTATCGGTTTAAATACTTTGACGGCCGCCATGCAACCGGTCCTTGACCACTGGTTGTTGCCGGCGACGCTGACGCAAATCCGGTTAACGCCTTTATACGGTTATTTACTGGGTTTTCTTACTACGGCCCTGTTGCAGAACAACATCGCTGCCATCGGAATATTACAAGCCTTTCTCCGGCAGGGGGCTTTAGGTGGACAGGAGAACCTTCTCCTGTCTTTACCCGAGGTGCTCCCCTTTTTACTGGGAACGGGTTTAGGCATCGGGGTGATGGCGACGGTCACGGCGCTAAAAAGTAATCTTTTAGCGAAAAGAGCCGTCTGGGCCCATTGGTTGATCATGGGGACAACAACGATGGGCCTCCTTCTTTTCCGCACCCCTGTGGCGCGGGTTGCCAGTTGGGCGACTCTCCAGCTTTGGAGTCTGTTTGCTACCGGTAATAATCTGGCTTTTTCTTCTTTTCCGGTCAGTTCGGTTACGACCGGGGCCCGGTTGCTGACGAAGGAGGTGGCGATGGCCCACACCTTATTCAATTTGGTGATGGTCCTGATCTGGTTACCCCTGACCGGCCCAGTCGCCCGGTTCCTGGGTGAACGGGTGACCGGGTTCTGGCGGCCGCAGGAGGAAGACAGCACGGAGCAGGAGTACTTGAACGAACGGTTTTATCTGATGCCGGGATTGGCTTTGCGGGGGGCGGCCAAAGAGATCATGCGGACCGCGCAGATCGCCATTGATATGCTTTATTTCGCCCGGATCGCCTTTTTCAAAGGCCAATCTTCCGCCATTAAAGATATTGCCAAAAAAGAGGAGATTGTTGATGAAAAACGCCGGCAGATCACCATCTATCTTTCTACGTTACTTTCGAAGAACATCCTGACGGCCCCCCAATCCCGGTATTTGGCCGGTTTAATTCACGTGATTAATGATGTGGAACGCATTGCGGACCATGCGGAGCACATCGGTGAGTTTGCCGAGGCGAAGGTGGAAGAAAAACTGCCCTTTTCGCAGGTGGCGATGGATGAGATCGGACTGCTTTACGATAAAGTATTGGATATTTGCAAGAAAGCCTTGATTGCACTGGAAGAAGACGATCCGCTCCTGGCGCGGCAAGTGTTGGAGCGGGAGATCGCCATCGACAAACTGCAAGAAGAGATGCGCCAGAACCACATCAACCGGCTCAACCAAGGACGGTGCTGGCCCGGTTCGGGCATTATCTATCTGGAGCTGCTGGCCAGCTTGGAGCGGGTGGCGGATCATGCCGCCAATATCGCGGAGGTTACGTTGGTGGGGAAGGAGGAGCTGATCTGAGGATGGCGAAAAGACAGAGCGGGCGAACGCCCCGGACCGAGCACAGTCCGGAGCCTTGTGACCGGCAGAAAGAGTTAAAAACGGAGATCTTGGGCGTGGTCTATTTAGGCCTGGCCGTCCTGCTTTTTCTGTCTTTACAGATGAAAGAGACAGGGAGCTTCGGGGAAGCGGTCCGCCGGGTTTTGTATACCGTCACCGGCAAGAAGGGTTCCTTCCTTTTACCGGTCCTTTTTGCCGCCTTGGGCTGGCAATTACTGAAAAATCACCGTAAATTTTCCTTAACCTACCGTTATGTGGGGGTTATTATCGGTTGTTTCTGGGGAATCCTTCTGATCCATCTGCTGACGGTCGGGGTGCCCATGGCACCGCTGTCTCCCGCTTACCAAGAAGGCGGCGGTGCGGTGGCCAGTGTCATTTTGTACAGTTTAAACCGGATCTTCTCCGTCCTGGGGACGATGGTGGTCTTAAGTTTATTGCTGTTAATCGCGGTTATTCTAGTGCTTGACCGTCCTTTGCTCCAGTTTTTAGCCGACCTCACCAGCCGGATCGGTCGCAAGTTGCTCCGGGTTTTGCGGCGGCCGCGCACTCCGGCTCGTCTCCATTATGAGCAGGTTTCGGCGGCGGCGGAAGAAAAAGCGGCCGTCCCGCCGCGGGCGTTGCGGGCAAAAACGGAGGAGCAACGGAGGAAACCCCGGCGTCGCAAGGAGCAGCCCGCACAGGAGGCCCCGGCGTTGATGACGGTAAAAAGCAGCCGGCAGTTGGGTCCTTATCAATTACCGGCCCTGGACCTTTTGCAACTGCCGCCCCGCTCCCGGCGTAATCTGAAACTATTGGACCAATCGGACCAACTGGAGGCGACCCTTGCTTCCTTTGGCGTGCAGGCGCAGGTCACCGCGGTCCATCAGGGTCCGGTCATTACCCGCTACGAAATCCAGCCGGCACCGGGCGTCAAAGTGAGCCGGATTGTGAATCTGGCCAACGACTTGGCTTTGGCCCTGGCGGCGCGGGGTTTAAGGATTGAGGCGCCGATTCCCGGCAAATCGGCGGTCGGGATCGAAGTCCCCAACCAGGAAGCACGGCCGGTTACGCTCCGGGAAGTCATTGCGTCCCGCGCCTTTTGGAGTGCCGGAAAATTAGGGATCGCCCTGGGGGTCGACATCACGGGCGAACCCAGTGTGGCCAATCTGGACCGCATGCCCCACCTGTTAATTGCCGGGGCGACCGGTTCCGGAAAAAGCGTCTGTCTTAACGCCATTCTGCTTTCCCTCTTGTACCGGGCCTCGCCGGTGGAGGTAAAACTGGTGTTGATCGACCCGAAACGGGTGGAGTTGTCGGTTTACGACGGCATCCCGCATCTGGCCGCTCCCGTGGTTACCGAGGCGAAAAAGGCGGCCGCGGTGCTCAAAGCGGTTACGATGGAGATGGAGGAGCGGTACAAAGCTTTTGCGCAAAAAGGGGTGCGCGATATTGTCCGCTACAACCGGGCGATGAAGGCCGATGAGCTTCCCATGCCCTATATGGTTGTGGTCATTGATGAATTGGCCGACCTGATGATGGTGGCACCGGTTGACGTGGAGGACGCCATCTGCCGCCTGGCCCAGATGGCGCGGGCGACCGGGATTCACCTGGTGGTGGCCACCCAGCGGCCCTCGGTGGATGTGATCACCGGTTTAATTAAAGCGAATATTCCGTCGCGGATTGCCTTTGCCGTTTCGTCGCAGGTGGACTCGCGAACGATTTTGGACAGCGCCGGCGCCGAACAGCTTTTAGGCCGGGGCGATATGCTCTTTGCACCGGTGGGGGCGTTAAAACCCATCCGTCTGCAAGGCGCTTTAGTCCTGGATGAAGAGATTAAAATGGTCACCGACCATTGGCGGCAGCAAGGCACCCCCGAGTATGTGGAGGCGTTGACCAATCCCCCGGCGTCGGAGAACCGGGGCGAACTGGCGGCGGAAGAGGATGACCTGTTTTGGGATGCGGTCCAGTTTGTAGTCGATCAAGAGCAGGCTTCCGCTTCCTCGTTACAACGCCGCTTCCGGATCGGTTATACCCGGGCGGCCCGTTTGATCGATATTATGGAGGAGAAAGGCTTTGTTGGCCCCCACGAAGGAAGTAAGCCCCGGACCGTGCTGCTCAACCGCCGCCAGTTGGAAGAGTTGCGCAGGACCGACGCCTGAGCGGTTGACTTTATTTTGCAGGAGGAGTTGCGGCCGGCTCAGCGAATTCTTTGCAACAATAAGACCTATTTAGCAGGCGCTTTGCTTAGGAGGGACCATCAGTGAAAGAACTCGGTGCAATGTTAAAAGCAGCGCGCGAAGCGAAAGGGCTATCCTTGGCTGATCTACAGATGGCAACCAAGATTCGGGCCCGGCAGTTGGAAGCCATGGAAGCGGGCGATTTTCATAAGCTTCCCGGCGAAGTCTATATCCGTGGTTTTCTGATCAACTACGCCCAACATGTGGGTTTGGATGAAGATCAGGTCTTGGCCAAGTATTACGCGTTGAAAAAACAAGCGGCCCCGGAAGAGGCCGACGACGCCGCCGCGGAGACCGGTACGGAAGATGCTCCGTCCTTCCGGTCGACGGCGAGACGGAAAAACCTGGTCTGGACGGCTCCCGGACAAAAGAAAGCCAACCTCTTAGTCATGGCCAGTGTCGGTGTGGTCTTAGTGGTCGGGGTTGCAGTCGGGCAATATTTTGCCCGGAAACCGGCCCCGGTTCCGGCCACGGACCACCGGCCGGTGGCGGTTGGTGAGGCGAACGCTGCGGCTGGCACTGCCGCGGAGGCAGTGGTGGAACCCGGTGGCGAACGGGGCCGGACAGGACAAGCCGCCGGCGGCGAACGGAATGGGGAGGTGCCGGCGGCGGCCGCACCGGCGGCGGTTTTGCCGGCCGACGAAGGACGTCTGGTTGTTGAAGCCAGCGAGGTGGTTTGGCTCGGCCTTTACCAGTTGCCATCCCGCACCATCATCTTCGAAGGCACCTTGCAGCCCGGTGAAAGGCGGGAATGGCAGTTGACCACCGACGTGAGCTTGCGGATTGGCAACGCCGGCGGGCTGCGCGTGGTCTACGAAGGACAGGATCTGGGCAAACTCGGCTCCTCCGGCCAGGTGATCAGCAAGGTGCTTACGGTGGACTAAAGGGAACTTACTGTTATAAAGAGGAGATCGGCTTGAGGGGACGAATAAGCCAATAGGTGAAGAATCATGGACCGGTTGACAAAGGAACAGCTTATCAGCGACGTGAAAGAGAATAATGATATTGTGGCCGTGGTCTCCGAATATGTTAACCTGAAACAGCGCGGACGCTCTTTCACTGGCTTATGTCCCTTTCACAGCGAGAAGACGCCCTCTTTTACCGTGAGCCGGGAAAAACAGCTTTTCCACTGTTTTGGCTGCGGGGCTGGGGGCGATGTCATCACGTTTATCATGCGGATTGAAAACCTGACTTTCGGGGCGGCCCTTCGTTTTTTGGCCGAGCGGGCCGGGATCCAGTTGCCGGCTTTCCAATTGTCGCCGACGGGGCGCAAACACCGGGAAGAACGGGAACGGCTTTACCGGTTGAACGCCTTTGCCGCCGCGTTTTACCAGAAAATCCTCTGGCAGACGAAGACGGGGGAAAAAGCCGTGGCTTACCTGGAAGCCCGCGGGATTACCCGGGCGACGGCCGAGAAGTTTGGCCTTGGCTACGCGCCGCCCCAATGGACGGCGCTGGTG
Organism: Bacillota bacterium; assembly: GCA_012727425.1. Lineage (GTDB taxonomy): Bacteria > Bacillota > UBA4882 > UBA10575 > UBA10575 > Capillibacterium. Next base: position 8,913 of record JAAYHQ010000014.1, on the reverse strand, counting down.
GGCCTCTTCCGGAAGAAAGGGATTGCCCTGACCGAGGCGGAAAAGGCCGGGCTGGTCTGCGGCGGAGGCGATGGTTTCTATGACCGCTTTCGCGACCGGTTGCTTTTTCCGATCACCAATCCCCGCGGGCAGATTATTGGTTTCGGCGGGCGTTTATTAGGGGATGGACAACCCAAGTATCTCAATTCCCCGGAGACGTTGGTCTATCAGAAAGGCCGTTCCCTCTACGGGCTGGCGGAGGCCCGGGAAGGGATCCGCCGCCGGGGCCAGGTGATTGTGGTTGAGGGCTATATGGATGTGCTGCAGGCCCACCAACAGGGGATCGACGAGGTGGTTGCCTCTTCCGGGACGGCTTTGACCCCGGAACAAGTTCGTCTCCTGAAACGTTATAGCGATCGGGTCCTTATTGCCTACGATGCCGATGCCGCCGGTCAAGCGGCGACGATCCGGGGGTTGGATCTCCTGGCGGCAGCAGGGGTGCAGGTCCGTGTGGTTCGTCTGCCGGTGGGCGAAGACCCCGATTCCCTGTTGCGGAAGGAAGGGGCGGCGGGTTTTCGGCGCTACATAGCGGAGAGTGTAGACCTTTTCACCTTCAAACTGGAGTTCATTCTGGCGAAGGAAGACGTGACGACCCCGGCCGGCAAGGCCCGGGCGGTCCAGCGGGTCTTCTCCCTGCTTACCCAGGTTAAAGACGGGATCCTGCGGGAAACCTACCTCAAGCAAACCGCGGCGGTGGTGGGGGTCTCCGAAACGACAATTTACGACCAATGGCGCATACACTTGTACAATTTAAGGAAAAATAAACAACGTTTGGATATAAAGCACAACCAGCGGCATACTAATGGTATTGCCCCCGCCGCACAGCAGCCACCGGCCGTTTTGGCGGGGGAAAAAGAACTTTTACTACTGGAAAGACAACTTTTACGTGGCTGTTTGCAGGAGAAAGATTATTTTGCGCGAATAAAAAGAACGTTAATAGAGGTTAAGTTCTCGGACCCGCATTATGACGCTTTACGCCACCAACTGGTGGCCGGGGATTTTTCCGGCGCGTGGCCGCCGCCGGCCGGTGCTTTTCCGCCGGAAACACGTGCCTTATATCTGGAACTTCTGGCTGAAAACGAGATGAATCCCCTACCGGTTGATGTGGAGGGTTGTCTGAAGCGTTTGCGGCAGCGCCAATTGACCGACGAGATCCGCCGCTTACAGCAAGAAGTGGCGGTGAGCTTGGACGGGGAGGCGGAAGGTGTTTCTCCATCCAAGTTGCAGGAAAATTTAGCGTTATTGAATGAACTCCACAAGAAACTCCGGGAAGAGTTTCCGACCTTTTCCGGTTTAATATAGAATTAAAAATAGATGATGATCTTGATTATTTCACCGGTTTTCTCTGGGAAGGATGATTGAAAAAGTGAGTAAGGAAAAAGAGAAAGAGGTTAAAAAACCGAATTCGTCCTCTAATGAGCAAGTTACCTCTAATGAGCAAGTCAAAGGGAAAGAAGATCAAGAAGCGCTCAAAGCAGCCGCGATCGAAGAGATCCTTTCTTTAGGCAAGAAGAAGGGTGTTGTTACGTACAAGGACATTATGGACACCTTTGACCATATTGAACTTGCGCCGGAGGAAATCGATGGGATTTACGAACTTTTAACCAGTAAAGGGATTGATTTCGCGGCTGAAGATGAGGACCCCAAAGACAACGAGGCTGCGGACATTGAGGACGACCAAGATGTCGATCTTTCCCTCCCGGAAGGCATCGCCCTGGATGATCCGGTCCGGATGTATTTGAAAGAGATCGGCCGGGTCCCCCTTTTGTCGCCGGAGGACGAATTGGAGCTGGCGCGCCGGGCGCAAGCCGGTGATGAAAACGCCAAACGGCGGCTGGCCGAAGCCAACCTCCGTCTGGTGGTGAGTATTGCCAAACGGTATGTCGGCCGGGGTATGCTGTTCCTTGATTTAATTCAGGAAGGGAACCTGGGCCTGATCAAAGCCGTAGAAAAATTCGATTACCATAAGGGGTTTAAATTCAGCACCTACGCGACTTGGTGGATCCGGCAGGCGATCACGCGGGCCATTGCCGACCAGGCCCGGACAATCCGGATTCCCGTCCATATGGTGGAGACGATCAACAAACTGATCCGCGTCTCCCGGCAGTTGTTGCAGACGTTAGGGCGGGAGCCGACGGCGGAAGAGATCGCCGAAGAGATGGGCATGAGCGTCGAGCGGGTGCGCGAGATCATCAAGATCGCGCAGGAGCCGGTCTCCCTCGAGACCCCCATCGGGGAAGAGGAAGACAGTCACTTGGGTGACTTCATCGAAGACCAGGATGTTCCGGCACCGGCTGAAGCTGCTTCTTTCCGGTTGCTCAAGGAACAACTGGAGGAAGTGCTGGACACCCTGACCTCTCGGGAGGAGAAGGTCTTGCGGCTCCGTTTTGGTTTGGAAGACGGCCGGGCCCGGACTTTGGAAGAAGTGGGCCAGGTCTTTGGGGTGACCAGAGAACGGATCCGCCAGATCGAGGCCAAAGCCCTGCGGAAACTGCGCCATCCCAGCCGGAGTAAGAAACTGAAGGACTTTTTGGAATAAGCGCGGCTGCCCTTGACGGGAGAAAAAAATGAGGGTATAATTAGCTTTGCGCAAGAAATTCCTCGATAGCTCAACGGTAGAGCACCCGGCTGTTAACCGGGCGGTTGTTGGTTCGAATCCAACTCGAGGAGCCATAACTTATTGGGCCCATAGCTCAGCGGTGGAGCAGTCGGCTCATAACCGATCGGTCCCTGGTTCGAATCCAGGTGGGCCCACCAATTGATAAATTATTGGGTAAAAGTGGCATGACACCACTTTTTTTGTTTTCATGCGGCTTTGCCGGTTTGACGACGCTGCTAGAGTGGTAATTTAAGGGAAAAACAGTGAAAAGATTACGGGCAAGCAGGAAATGCGCAAGACCATCGCGAAAATAGTAAGATGAAAGTTATTATGTACAGTCCTTGGTTTATATTATTAATATAAATAGCAAGCAACCGCTTGGGACGTAGACAGAAGGTGAAGCATCAATGCCGACTGTGCGGGAGATTACCTCAATCTTAGAAGAACTGGCGCCCTTGGCGTTGGCTGAATCCTGGGATAACGTTGGTTTGCAGGTTGGCCGCTTCGACCGCGAAGTCTCCGGTCTTTTGCTGGCTTTGGATCTTTCCCCGGCGGTGCTGGCCGAAGCCCGGGAGAAACAGGCCAATCTGATTGTCACCCATCACCCCTTGATCTTTAAACCCCTCAATAACCTCCAGTTTGACCGGCCCGGAGGCGCGCTTTGGGAGGAGATTATTGCTGGGGGTTTTATTGTCTATGCGATGCACACCAATTACGACCGGGCCGCTGATGGTTTAAACCAGTACCTGGCCGAGCTTTTGCAACTTACCCGGGTCGAACCGGTGGAGGAAGGGGCCGAGGAACTTCTGAAACTGGTGGTCTTTGTCCCTGAGGACCATGTCGAACCGGTCTTTACGGCCTTGACGGCGGCGGGTGCCGGGTGGATCGGTAATTATAGCCACTGTACTTTCCGGACGCCGGGGGTGGGGACCTTCTTACCGCAAAGCGGGGCCAAGCCTTTTTTGGGGGAGGTGGGCACTGTTTCGTCCGTCCCGGAGGTGCGGTTGGAGACGATTATTCCAGCCTGGAAGCGGCCGCGGGTCATCAAAGCGCTGCTGGCCGCCCATCCTTACGAGGAGGTCGCCTACGACCTTTATCCGGTCGTCCAAAAGGGCGGCCGCGCCGGTCTGGGTCGGGTCGGGGTTTTACCGGAACCGAAACCTTTCCCCGGATTTTTAGCGGAGATCAAAACCTTATTTGACGGTGAAACCCTCCGCTGGGGCGGTTTTCCGCGGGAGACGGTACACAAGATTGCCGTGATCGGCGGCAGCGGTGGTAAATACCTGAGCCAGGCGAAGCGGAAAGGGGCGGAGGTTTTGATCACCGCGGATCTGGGTTACCACGATTTTCTCTACGCCGAACAGCTCGGCATGACCATAGTGGAAGTGGGGCACCACACCATGGAGGCGATTGGTCTGAAGCGAATCAAAGACTATTTGGAACAAGACCGGACCTTGCCGGCCGAGTTTAAAGCGCGAATCTATCTTAGCGAACACCACAGCAAACCCTATTCTCTATATTAGTCGCCCTGAAGGCAGGGGCGTGTCGCGACCGTTGGCCTGACCAGGACTGTGAAGGAGGGGTTCACCATGGTTAAAAAGTGTGAGCTGTGTGGTAAAGTTATTTCGGCGGAGCGGCTGGAGGCTTTACCGGAGACCAAAAGGTGTGTCAAGTGTGCAAAGGAGAAGGGTTCCGATATAGTGGCCCGCCGGTCCGAGATCGGAATGGATCTTGACACCTACAAAGATCTGCTGGGTGCGATCCGCAGTTAGATGGTGATGGATAATAATCCGGATTTGTCTTTATTATACCGCTATCAGGAAGCACGGCGCCGTCTAGCGGTCTGTGCCAAGCAGTTGGCCGCTGAGGTGGAGGGGAGGCAAAAAATCCTTGCCGACCTGGAAGAGCGGGTGCGGGCGGCGCAGCGGGCGACCGAACAACTCCAGACCGAATGTGCCCGTTTGCAACGGGAGAATCGACGGTTGGAGCAGGAATGCCAGGATTATGAAGCACAACTTCGTGACCTGGAAATTACTTTATACAGTGGCAAAATTTCGGCGCCGAAAGAACTGGAACAACTGCAAAGGAGGATTGCCGCGTACCAAACGGCCAAAGCAGGGCGGGAGGAAAAGCTCCTCAATCAGCTCTATTTGTTGGAAACCAAGGAACAGGAGCTGGCCAAAGCAGAAAAACAAGCCGCGGCGCGGCAAACCAAGTTGACCGCCGCTGCGGCAGAGGTGGCCCGGCGGGTTGATTCCCTTCAGCAACGCTGTGCCCAGTTGGAAAAAGAAGTGGCGGAACTGGAACGGGCTTTACCGGAAAGTTTAAAAGGGTTTTATCAACGTTCCACCGAAGCATTGCAGGGGATCGTTGTGGTGCCGATCAAGGATGAGACCTGTGGCTTTTGCCATGTGATCATTCCCCCTGCGGTTTTGGAAAAGGTGAAAAAAGGCGGCTCCGGTGTGATCTTATGTGAAAATTGTGGACGGGGGTTGTTTGAACAGAAATGAACCGGTACGCAAGAGATTTCCGGCGTTTTCTCTATCGGGAATATATCCCGGTGACCAAGGGGATTATTGTTCTGAGTCTGACTCTTTTCATCGGCCACTATGTCCTGGCGATGTTGCGGATTAACCTCTTCGCCCTCTTTCATTTTCCGACATTGCGTTGGTGGTGGCGGCCCTGGACCTTCTTGACTTATCCTTTAGTCAACCCGGGCCTGGGCGATCTCTTTGCCCTCCTCTGGTTATGGTATATCGGCGGCAGCCTGGAGCGGACCTGGGGTGGACAAACCTACGGTCTGTTTCTGGGTTTGACGACGGCGGTCACCAGTTTGGCCTTTTTTCTGGTCTCCTTAATTTTTGGCGTGAACATCGCCATTCGCGGTTTATGGTTACCCCTGACCGGCCTGACCTGGGCGTGGGCCAAGCTTTACCCCGACCGGGAGCTCTTGTTCTGGGGGTTGATTCCGATCCGGGCGGAATGGCTGGCCTGGATCCATGCCGGCCTGGTCTTCTTCAACTATCTCGGGTATTATAATCTCCTCTTCGCGTTGGCCGCCGTCAGCAGCGTGGCCGTGGCGTATCTGTTTACCGGTCAAGGGCCCTTTGCCCGTGGCGTGCGCTACTGGGCCTGGACCCACAACTATCCCGGTAAGGGCTGGGCGGAAAAGATTAAAACCAAATGGCGGCGCCGGCGGTTGAAGGTGGTGAAGTGATTAGCAACCGAAAAGGCTCCCCGCTACGGCGGGGAGCCTTTTTCAGATCATCATTCAGTGGTTTTGGTGTCAGGGGCTGCTTTGGCGGTTTAGAAGTGAAGGGCGGTCATGGCGGAAGCATAGACGCCGTCGCCTTCGCCAACCCAACCGAGGTGGAGATTGAGCCAGAAGAAGAAAAGACGGAGTTCGACGAGGCCGTCATAACCCAAGCTTCCATCGTGGTAAGAAAGGTTGCCCGCCAAACGCAGGAACCGGGGGCACCACTCCAGGCCCGTTTGGAAGCAGGGTTTACTGGAGACGCCCCATCCATCGGACAAACCCTTCTCCATCCCCAAGTGCCAGTATAGGTTGTTCCGCAGTTGGTAAGAACCCTGCGCCTGGAGGACCAAGGGCAAGGATAAGTCATACTCGGCAAGGCGGGTCTCGGTTTTTTCTTCTTTAAAGAGATCTTCGCCTTCGGAAATGTCGCCATCATCTTCCTTGATCACATCGTTCACTTTATAGGAGACCTGACGGAGGTTGCGCCATTTGATGCGCCCGATATTTTTGAGGACGAGACCGGCCCGGAGGCGGTCGTAGTCGTAGATCACGCCGACATCAACCAAGACGCCGCTGCCGGCGGGTTGCGCAAAAAGGGTCTCGATCAGTTCCCCGACACTATTGGGCGCTTCACCGTCCAATTGTTCGGTGTACAGAAAACGGTACTCCATATCCACCTCGGTTTCTTTCCATTGGTCCATGTCCGCGTGGAAAATAACAGTTCCCTTCGTAACCTCCGCTTTGGCGAGGGCATAACCTTGCACATAACGCACGGTTAATCCGACGCCCAGTTGGGAGTGGGCGGTTAATGGGAACGGATATCCGTAGGTAAAATCGAAGGAGGTTCCGGCCAGCGCATTCAGCTCCGAACCGGCCAGATCATACCGTCCGCCGGCGCCTTCCCCTTCCAGGAGGAGGAGTTTGGGCAGACCATAGTCCGTCCGGGCCGACCCGGTAATGAAAGGCCTCAGTTGCATGGAGAGACGGCCGATGGTGAGTCCGGTGCGGAGCTCGGTGGCAAAGTCGGCGGACAAGTCTTTTCCGTCCAGCCGGGCGAGGAGGTCCTCTCTGGCGCGGCGTTGGCTCAGATCAAGCTGGAGTTGGTCAATGGTGAACAGGTTATTCTGCCCCTGAAGGGCGATATAAGGAAGGACCAGTTCAAAACGGGTTTGAGTGAAGGCGGCTTCAGCAGGGTTTTCATAGATAAAGCGATAAAGCCCCAAGCGGGTGTCGCCATACAGCAAAGGACAGCAATAAACGTAAACACCACAACGATGCCATAACGCAGAGACTTTAACATTGTGCAGTCTTCTTTCCTTGTTTCTATATTTATTAATCGGCAAAAAGTAGAAAAAAAGAAGAGTGAAGTTGGCCATTGGTGGTCATGTCGAAACTCTCCAACGGGCGGTCTGTATTGGGTGCGTTTAGAGTTAAGCAGGAATCAGCGGAGTAGTTGGGCCGGCAGTTCCTGCTGGAGGGTGAGGAGGGGAGCAAAGAGATCGCCGGTGGCGGTCAGGCGGGCGGGGGCGTTGGTGATGGTGAAACTGTCCGGTTGGACGGTGGGGAGCTCTTCCCAAGTGACCGGCATGGAGACGGGGGCGCTGGTAAAGGGGCGGAGGCTGTAGACGGAAGCAATGGTCTTTCCCTTCTGGTTTTGGAGGTGATCAATGTAGACTTTGCCCCCGCGGGCTGAGACTTTGCGTTCGTTGGTGGCGAGCGCAGGAAGGACCCGGATCACGGCTTCCCCGAGCCGCTTGACAAAGGTGGCCGTTTCCTGATAAGTATAGCCCGGTTTGAGTGGTAAATAGAGGTGGAGGCCGGTCGCGCCGGAGATTTTGGGGAAGAGTTGCAGCCCCAGGTGGTCGGTGAGGGTTTTAACGGCCAAAGCCACCTGGACGGCCTCCTGAAAGGAGGCGGGGGCCATGGGGTCCAAATCAAAGATGAGGTAAGTCGGGTGCTCCAACTGCGGCCGGGCGGAAAGCCAGGGGTGCACTTCAATACAACCCAGGTTGACAGCCCAGATCAGCGTCGCCAGATTATTGGCCATGACATAATGGGTTACCCGCTTTTTAGCGCGGACCGGGATGGTTTCCACCCAGGGCGGGGCGGCGGGAAAGTTTTTTTGGTAGAAATAAGGGCCGCTGATGCCTTCCGGGTAGCGGACCAGGGAAAGCGGGCGGTCTTTGAGGTGGGGGGCAAGATAAGGCCAGACCTTTATATAATAGGTCATGAGGTCGCCTTTAGTGTAACCTTCCTGGGGCCAAAAGGGTTTGTCCAAGTTTTTCACCGGGATGCGGTGACCGTCGATCATGAGGTGGTGGGTGAGGGTGGTGGACAAGGCGGTTTCTCTTCTCCTTTTGTTCGGGTCTTGTTATTTTTATTCTCGACCGGAAGAGTAACTTTTAACCGAAAACCGCTGAACGGGAGGGAAAACGCGTCCCGGCCTAAATTTGACACGGTGACTGGCTAAAAGTAGAATAAAGTTGACAAGGTTTTATCGGCAGGGATACAGGGGAGAGGGGTGGCCTGAATGCGAAGGTTCCGGTTGTTTTTGTTCGTGGTCGTCGTCGGTGTGCTGGTTTTCATCTTGACGGCAAAAGGGTATAATCAGCCACCGGTCAATTTGGTCTTTTATACCCCGGCTGAAGACGCGTCGGGGGCGATTCAGGCTTTGGTCGACCGGTTTAATGCGGAAAACCGGGAGATCCGGGTCGAACACCGCACCCTTTCCTGGAGTACCGATGATTGCCGCAACTTCTATGTGTCGGCCTTTTTGGCGCAGGACAACAGCTTTGATGTTTTTTCCGCTGACATTATTTGGGTGTCCGAGTTTGCCTCCGCGGGCTGGATTGAACCACTGGATTCCTTCTTCCCGGTGGAGGAACGGGAATTTTTCCTTCCGGGTCCGATTGAAGGCTGTACCTATCAGAACCGGATCTGGGCGGTTCCCTGGTTTACCGATTCGGGGGTACTTTTTTACCGGAGCGATCTTTTGCCCCGGCCTCCGCGGACCTGGGCG
>JAAYHQ010000082.1 GCA_012727425.1 Bacillota bacterium | reverse complement strand
GTCTTGACGCCTTTGGCTTCGATGATCCGCTTTAAATATGCGGCTTCTTTTTCTTTCGTGTCCAAGGTCGCGATCAGTAGTACCTTGGGTTCCACAGCTCTTGTTCCCCCTTTGTTCCTTGGCAAACCATAGCAGTTTCGCGTCCATTCACCTTGTTTCTCATTTCCCAGCGGCGTTTGACCCGCTTCCTCAACAATTTTTCCCTGCTCCTTATGCTTTAACTCTTCACGACAGGGAGTCCAGTCATACTATCTTGCTGTCTGACAGGTGTTTGCGAAAAAATATAAGCCTTTAACATATACTATATTAAGATATTTGGACAAAGTTTATCGTTACATAACGCAAAGCGCCTTTACGGCTATTATGACTTACGCATCACATAAAACCAACTGGCGCAGACATTGGAAGATGAAACAGAACCGCTAAAAAATAAAAACTGTGCCTTCAGGACCGGCCATTCCGGCAACACCCGGCAAGTAACAGGTGCCACAAAGTGAAGTCTAAATAATATAAGCAGGCTGAACCAAAATAAAAACCATTACTATGTCTAGCTGTCAGGCAGCTATACAAATAAGTTAAGATCTTGTTTCGCTATCTTAAGCAACAATCCTTCTTTTTTTTTTGCGTTTTTTTAATGAATTTTTTGTCCGCATCAGGAGCGGTTTTCAGTCAGTAAGGCGGAGACCGTCACCAACGAATAACCCTGCCCTTGCAAAGTGTCGATGATCCGGCCAAGGGCTTGGACGGTGGGGACCGTGGGATGTATCAGAATAATCGCCCCGGGTTTAATTTTATCAACAACCCGCCGGACAATTACCTCCGGGGCCGGCCGTTGCCAGTCAATCGTGTCGATCGTCCACATAATGGTCCGGTATCCCAGATTCCCGGCCACCGCCACAATCTGATCGTTAAATTCACCGTAAGGCGGGGCAAAAAGTTTCGCCGGTTCGGTCCCGATCACCTCCGCCAACAACTGATTGTTCTCGACAATCAGCCGCCGCAGCTCATCCCGGCTCATCTGGGCGGGATGTCCGTGGTAGAGACCATGGTTTGCCACCTCATGCCCGGCGGTATGGACCGCCCTGACCAGTTCAGGAAATTTTTTCACCCAGGACCCGTCAAAAAAGAAAGTGGCCTTTACACCCCGGTCTTGCAAGATCTTTAGCAACGTCGGCAGCTCCGCTTCACCCCAGGCCACATTTATAGTGAGGCTGGCCTTTTTTTCGTCAGTCGGCCCCCGGAAAACCGGTGTGAAATACTCCCGCCCCACCGCTGCCGGAATGGCATAGGTAATCAGGTTCAGACGGGCCCCTGGTTCGGCGGCCAGGACCGCGGCAATTGTTGCTTCGACATCAACCCCCCGCCCTTCTTTTTCGGGGATAACCTCACCGGTTTCCACAAAGTAACCGGCATTTTGCGGCGCCAGCGTATAAAATTTCGCCATTTCCGTAACGATGGTCCGCACTTCCCCCGGTAAAAGACGGGCCATTGACCTGCCTTCCAACATGACCCCATCCTTCACCCCATACCACCGCCGCTGCCAGGCGGGCCACCGGGTCACCGTAACCGCACTTACCACCAACAACAGCACCCAGCAGAAAAACCAGGTGATTTTCTTCCGTTCGAGAATAACCAGTTTCATGCTAGAGCCCCCTTTCCTCTGGTCTGGACTGGTCAGCACGGGGTTTGGGATACTGTCGTCCAGTGTGGTCCGTATAGGTCTCGCCTTTATGGAGTAACTCAGAGATGGGCACGATGGCAAAACCCCGTCCCTTCAGGATCGGTAGCAGCCGGGCCAAAGCTTGCGGGGTATTTTTTCCGGCATTATGAAAGAGCACGATCGAGCCGGGTTTGATCCGCGTGAGGATCCGGTCGAGCATCACCTCGGCCGTTAAATCTTTCCAGTCCAGGGAGTCCACGTCCCAGATGATCGTGGTGTAGCCACAGGCCCGTGCCGTTTCGATCACTTTATTGTTATACTCGCCAAAAGGGGGACGGAATAAGGTTGGGGTTTGCCCGGTCAGTTCTTTGATTAAATGATGGGTCCGGTTTAGCTCGTGGGCAATCTCCCGTTCACTTAAACTGTTCATGTGGGGGTGGGTATAGGAATGGTTGCCCAGTTCATGGCCTTCGGCGGCAATCCGTTTCACCATTTCCGGGTACTTCTCCACCCACAAACCGCAGAGGAAAAAGGTGGTCCGCACCTGGTTTTCCCGGAGAATCCGCAATAATTCCGGCGTTTGGTCCGCCCCCCACGTGGCATCAAACGAGAGGGCAATCTTTTTTTCTGCGGTGCCCACCGCATAGATAGGGATGATCCGTTGCCCAAGCAAGACCGCAACTTGCTGCGCCGTCTGGCGCAATACCACCGGATGGGAAAAACACCAGAAAACAAAGGCCGCCAATAGACAAATCCCCAGCGCTTTCCAGCGGGAAAAATAATAGACGCGCATCGGCCAATCCCTCGCTTGCTTTTTACGTGCCCCTGCGACCACGCAAAACGAACTCCATCTCGGTAAAAAATATGTGCCAAAGCCGCAAGCTAGAACCGGAAAAAGAAACGGCCACCAAAGAAAAAGACCGTCCGCCGCGACGGACAGCCTTTAATGTCAACAATATATAATTAATCGCCTTTTCTAAGACAGAGCCGCTTCCCCCCGCACGATGGTGGCCACCCTGGCCATCACACCGGGCGGACCCAGGATTTCACCGATCCCTTGCAATTCTTTCCGGACCTGTCGACTGCGTTCGGGTACTTCCAAAAAGAGCCGGGCCTGCATCACCAGATCCGCCACGGTCAACCCGTCTTGGATCAATTCGGGAACGATCTTCCGCCCCTTGATCAAATTGGGTAAGGAGACCATCAGGGGCTGGTTGCTTTCTTTATTCTGTAAAATCCGGTAGAGCAGCGCCGATACGTTGGCAACCCGGTAGGTTACGATCATCGGTAGACCAAGCAACGCCGCCTCCAAAGTGGCGGTCCCGGAAGCGAGAATTCCCAAATCGGCCGCGGCCATCAGATTATAGGTCTCCGCCGCGGTTTTCGTCGTCACCGCCAAACCGGAATACTGTGCTAGTAAAGTCTGGATCAGAGTTTGGTCAATCGTCGGCGCCACCGGCAGGAAAAACCGTAAGTCGTCCCGGCCCGCCGCCAATTCCGCCGCCGCCGCCAGCATGACCGGGAGCAACGCTTGTACTTCTTGTTTCCTGCTTCCCGGCATCAGGAGGATCACCTTCTCCGTCGGCGCCACATTGTGCCGTTGCCGCCATTCTTCCGGTGCCAACTGCGGCTGTACCCGGTCAACCAGCGGGTGCCCTACATAGGTCACCTTCAAATTAGGGTAGCGGCGGTAGAATTCGGCTTCAAAAGGCAGGACCGAAGCCACATGCGTCACACAACGGGCCAGGCGGTCGGCCCGCTTTTTTCCGTAGGCCCAGGCCGCCGGAGGAAAGAGACAGACCACCGGGATGGCGAGGGCCGCCGCCCGCTCGGCGAGAAGACGGTTGAACCCGCCAAAATCAACCCACACCACCACATCCGGCCGGTTTTCCTGCAAGAAACGGGAGAACTCGGATAAGCGTCGTTTAAAAAGCCAAATTTTTTTCGCCGCTTCCCAAAAGCCGATTGTACTCTCGGCGGTCGGATCAAACAAAACTTCGGCCCCGGCCGCCGCCATATACGGACCGCCCATCCCCCAAATCTGCGCCTGGGGATCCTGCCTACGCAGTTCTTGGATGAGCGCCGCCGCGTGTAAATCACCGGAATGCTCCCCGGCGGAGATAAAATACTTCACCTTCGGGCCTCCTCTCGCCATGCCATTTGGATCACCCCCGGCCGGACTGTAAACCGCTCGAGCCGGACCGGCCAAGGGATCGCCAACGGAAATTCCCAGCTGATCTGCGGGGCATACTGAGCAAACAGTTCCGCCCAGAGGGAAACGCCGGCGACGGTTAGACTTAAAGGCACCAGCCGCAGACTACGGTCGGTGGCCTTTTCCAGCGCCGCGCCGGCACGAAAGGGCAAACGTTCTTGGCCGAACAGGTCAAAAAACCCTTCCAGTTCCACCCGGCCTTCTTGTAAATAAACGGTTGGTTCGAGCTCCGGTAGATCCCGCCGCATCAACGCGGTTAATTCTTCCGCCGTTAGCTCCAGCCATAAATGGGTCTCCGCCAGTTCCCGGAGGATCAACTCCCCGCGCCCAAGCAAGGCGGCAGGGTCAAAGCGCCCGCCCTTACTCTGCAAGACGACGTTGGTAAAGACCGGACCTTGGGCAAACCCCAACCGGGCGGCGGTGAAATCAACCGCACCCACCCGCCCGTGCCAGAGATCCCCCAGGTGCAAAGGGGCCATCTTCAGTTCAACCCCTTCGGCCACCCGGGCCTGCGCCGTCAGCGCACGGGTCAAATTATGCTGCACCAGCGTCGTCAGGAGGGGACCGGTCCCGAGTAACCCGAAAACCAAGAGGAGGAAGCCCACCCCGATCCTGTGTTTGCCCACCGTCTTCCCCCTTTTTTATCCTTTATTAAACCGGGAACGTAAATAGGCCTCGATGAACAAGTCAATCTCCCCATCCATGACCGCCTGGAGGTTTCCGGTCTCAACCTCGGTCCGGTGGTCCTTCACGAGTGTATAAGGGCAGAAGACATAAGAACGGATCTGGCTGCCCCAGGCGATCTCCATCTGCTCGCCCTTAATCTGTTCAAGCTTGGCCTGTTGTTCCTGGCGGTACAACTCGGCCAGTTTCGCCTTTAAGAGCCGCAGGGCCGTTTCTTTATTCTGAAACTGGGACCGTTCATTCTGGCAGGCTACCACGATACCGGTCGGCAGGTGGGTAATCCGCACCGCCGAGTCGGTCTTATTAACGTGTTGCCCGCCGGCCCCGCCCGCCCGGTAAGTGTCGATCTTCAACTCGTCCGGCCGGATTTCGATGGCAAGTTCCTCATTAAACTCCGGCGTGACATCCACGGAAGTAAAGGAGGTATGACGCCGTCCGGAGGCATCAAAGGGCGAGATCCGCACCAGACGGTGGACGCCCTTTTCCCCCCGGAGGTAGCCATAGGCGTTCTCCCCCTGAATAAAGAGGGTCGCGCTTTTAATCCCGGCCTCGTCCCCCGGCAAGAGCTCAATCAGGTCGACTTTATAACCCTGCCGCTCCGCCCAACGGGTATACATCCGCAGCAGCATGCTCGCCCAATCCTGGGATTCGGTCCCGCCCGCGCCCGGATGAATGGACAGATACGCGTTACCCTGGTCAAACTCCCCCTTTAGGAGAGTACGCAGTTCCAACTGATCCACGGTGGTCGCCAACTCTTTAACGCCCTGCGCCACCTCGGCCACCACCTCTGGGTCGTCTTCGAGGAGCGCTAGCTCCAAGAGCTCACCGTGGTCGGTCAGCTGTTTTTCCAGGGTTTCCACCGTCTGAATTTCCTGCCGAAAACGGTTTAGTTCCTGCAAAACCTGCTGGGCTTTTTGTTGATCCGTCCAAAAATCCGGCGCCATCGTTTCTGCTTCTAACTCTTGCACCCGTGCGCTTTTCCGGTCGAGGTCAAAGAAATTCCCTCATTTTCGTGACGCGCGACCGTAAGTCGGCGATCCGGTTTTTAACTTCTGCCGGTTCAATCATTGCTTTTTGCCCCCTGTCTTTAGTGTTTCAGCTCCATGTTACATGTTTAAGCGCCACAACACTTTTTATACTTCTTCCCGCTGCCGCATGGGCAAGGCTCATTCCGTCCGACTTTCCTACCGGTTTTTCTTTGTTGGACAACCGGTGATCCGTCTTCACTCCGGTTGGTAACAATGTTGGTCATCCGCCGCTCAAAACTGGGTGCTTCCTGGGTAAATTCCATCTTGAAGACGTAGCGCACCACATCTTCCTTGATGGCGTAGAGCAATTCCTGGAACATTTGGTAAGATTCGATTTTATAGACCACCAAGGGGTCTTGCTGACCGTAGGCCCGCAAGCCGACGCCTTCCCGCAGGTCATCCATGTTCTGGAGGTGATCAATCCACAGGTGATCAATGGTCCGCAGCATGATATAGCGCTCGATTGCCCGCAGATTCGCCGCGCCAATCCGTTCCTCCTTGGCCGTATAGAACCGGACCGCAGCGTCATAAAGAAAATCCTTCAACCGTTCCGCTTGGCCTTGCGCCGCTTTTTCCAGCTCTTCGGCGGTGTGGGTCTTCATAGGCAGGAAGATCTGTTCGGCGGCTTTTAAAATGTTCTCATACTCCCATTCCTCCGGAAGGCGGGCGTCGGTGTGGGCCAAAACCAACTGGTCAATAACGTCCCGGAGCGCCGCCAGCACCTGCGCCTTCTGGTCTTCGCCCAACAACAGTTTCCGGCGCAAACCATAGATCGTTTCCCGCTGTTTATTCAGGACATCATCATACTCCAAAACTTGCCGCCGGATCTCAAAGTTACGCGCTTCCACCCGGCGTTGAGCGTTCTCGATCGCCTTCGCGATCCGCGGATGCTCAATCGGGATCTCTTCGTCCCAACCCAAACGTTCCATCCACTGAACGATCATCTCCCCGCCAAACAAGCGCATCAGATCATCATCCATCGCCACGAAAAAGCGGGAAGAACCGGGATCGCCTTGGCGTCCCGCCCGGCCCCGCAGCTGATTGTCAATCCGCCGGCTTTCGTGTCGTTCCGTCCCGATAATGTGGAGCCCACCCAGGCTCACGACCTGCTCATGCTCGCGTGCGGTGATCGCCTTCGCTTCCTCCAGCGCCGCCGCAATCTCTTCGGGGGTGGCCTCCTCCGGGTTGCCCTTCTTCTTCAAAATTTCCCGGGCTAAAGCTTCCGCGTTCCCCCCAAGGATAATATCGGTCCCCCGCCCGGCCATATTGGTGGCGATCGTCACCATCCCCAACCGGCCGGCTTGGGCCACAATCTCCGCTTCTTGTTCGTGGTATTTGGCGTTCAAGACCTGGTGGGGAATGCCTTTCTTCTTCAGGGCCCGTGATAAGGCCTCCGATTTTTCGATCGAGATCGTCCCCACCAGTACCGGGCGGCCGGTCTTGTGGACCGCCTCAATCTCCTCAAGCACCGCATTGAACTTGGCGTCTGCCGTTTTATAAACCACATCGGGATAGTCGGTCCGGATCATCGGCAGGTTAGTGGGGATCACCACCACCTCCAGACCGTAGATCTTCCGGAACTCAAGCTCTTCTGTCTCGGCCGTTCCGGTCATCCCGGCCAGTTTCTCGTACATCCGGAAATAATTCTGGAGGGTAATTGTGGCCAAGGTTTGGCTCTCCCGCTCGATCTTCACATTCTCCTTCGCCTCGATCGCCTGGTGGAGGCCTTCGCTATAACGGCGTCCAAACATCAAACGCCCGGTAAACTCATCAACAATAATCACCTGACCGTCTTTGACTACATAATCGCGGTCGCGCTTCATCAATTCTTTGGCCTTCAGCGCCTGGATCAAATGGTGTACCAGGGTGGTCCGCTCCGGGGCATAGAGGTTGTCAATCCCCAACCGCTGCTCAACCTTGGCCACCCCTTCCTCGGTCACCACCACCGACCGGGCTTTCTCATCGACCGTATAGTCCACATCCCGCTTCAACTGGTTGGCAATCCGGGCAAAATCCGTGTAGTGCCGGGTTGATTCCTCCGCTTGTCCGGAGA
Source organism: Bacillota bacterium (assembly GCA_012727425.1). GTDB lineage: Bacteria > Bacillota > UBA4882 > UBA10575 > UBA10575 > Capillibacterium. The sequence continues at coordinate 7,470 of JAAYHQ010000082.1, read as the reverse complement.
TAATCAGCGGGGTTCGGGCCTCGTCGATGAGAATGCTGTCCACTTCGTCGACGATGGCGTAGTGCAATTCCCGCTGGACTAGTTCCTTTGCGGAATAGGCCATGTTATCCCGGAGGTAGTCAAAACCGAACTCGTTATTCGTTCCGTAGGTGATATCGGCGTTATAGGCCGCCCGCCGCTCCTCCGGGGTCTGACCGTGCAGAATCACACCCACCGATAAACCTAAAAAACGGTAGATCTGCCCCATCCATTCGCTGTCCCGTTTGGCCAGGTAATCATTGACCGTCACCACATGGACACCCCGGCCCGTCAGCGCATTCAGGTAGGCGGGAAGCGTGGCCGCCAGGGTTTTACCTTCCCCCGTTTTCATCTCGGCAATTTTCCCTTCATGCAATACGACTCCGCCGATCAACTGCACATCAAAATGGCGTTGGCCGAGGGTGCGCTTGGCCGCTTCCCGGACCGTAGCAAAGGCCTCGGGGAGAAGATCGTCAAGGGATTCACCCTGCTGCAAACGGGTCTTAAACTCGCCGGTTTTCGCTCTTAGGTCCTGATCAGACAGGCCGCTAAATTCCGCTTCCAACTCGTTAATTCGCGTCACCAGCGGGGCGATGCGCTTTAATTCCCTTTGGTTGGTATCCCAGAGGTTGCGTAAAAACTTCAGCATCGGTTTCGACCTCGCTTCCCCACAATCCATCTTCACCAAAAAAGTAAGCTCGGGCGTATTCCAGTAGTACCAATAAGTTATTATATCATTACCTGTTTACGGAAACAACTTTTGACCGGTCTTTTTCCGCCGCCAGGCCAAGGAAAAAAACCGTTGCCAAGCCAAAACCGCCAAGTAGCCTATACCGGCTATGACCACAATCAGCGCCCCCGACGGGAGGTTCAGCTGGTAGGAGCAAATCAGTCCCCCCAGGATAAAGAGGAAACTCAACCCCGTGGCCAGGGCCATCATGCGGTGTAGATTATGGGTGAAAAGACCGGACACCGCCGCCGGCAAGGTTAATAGGGCAATGACCATGACCAAACCAACCACTTTGATCAGGATCACTACCGTCAAAGCAATCAGAGCCAAGAGTAAAATGGACAGAGCCTTGACGGGCAGACCACGCAAACGGGCATACTCCTCATCATAACAGACCAACAAAAACTGACGGTAAAAAACCGCCACCACCAGTAGAATGATCAGATCCAAACTGAAAAGCGTCCACAGTACCGGTTCTGTTACCATGAGGATATTCCCAAAGAGAAAACTCATCAGATCCACACTGTAGCCGGGGGTCAGGGCCATAAAGATGATCCCCACCGCCATCCCCACCGCCCACAACGCCCCGATGATGGTGTCTTCGTGCTGACGGGCGGTGAGATTGGTCAAACCGAGCAAGACAGCAAAACCCAACGCCGTAAACACCGCGCCGAGCAGTGGATCTTGACCAAGATAATAAGCCACGCCGATTCCGCCCAGCACAGCGTGGGCAATCCCTCCACTGATAAAGGTGATCCGTTTCACCACCACATAAACACCGGTCACCCCACAGGCCAGGCTCGCAAGGGCCCCGGCCAGGACCGCATTCTGGAGAAATTTATATTGCAATAAAGCCGCCAAAAAAGCGCTCACTAATGCTCACCTCTTACCCCGGTCATCTCCCGGCCCGGCCGGTCCGCCGGCGAATCCGGGCTCCTGCCCCCCGGATAGGCCAAAGACAAGCGGTGGTTCAGGTAAACCACCTGGCGGCGATGGGCAGTAACATACTCCAGATCGTGGGAGACCAGAACAATGGTCACTGCCCGGTTCAACCGGGCCAGCAGTTGATAAATCTCCGCCGCCGCCACCGGATCCACGTTGGCCGTAGGTTCGTCAAGGAGTAATAATTTCGGTTCGCCGGCCAGTGCCCGCGCAATTAAAGTACGCTGTTTTTGCCCCCCCGACAGATCACCAAAGCGGGCCTCCGCCAGCCCGTCAACACCGACCGCCCGCATCGCCGCGTAGGCCGCGGTGTAGTCTTCCCTGCGGTAGCGGGGGAACAGGCTGTTTGGAGTCAGCCGTCCCATCAGCACAACCTCCAGCACGGAAACGGGAAAATCCCGGTCCAAAGCGGTCTGTTGGGGGACATAACCGATCAGGCGCCGGGTCTTCCGGGGCGGTTGGCCGAAGATCTTGATCTCGCCCCGCACCGGCGCCAAACTGCCCATCAACAACCGGAGGAGCGTCGTTTTCCCCCCGCCGTTCGGACCAACAACCACTAGAAAAGCACCGGCCTCTACCGTGAGGTTGATCTCTTCCAGGATCAACCGGTCCGTATAGGCAAAACTGACCCGGCAAACTTCAATCGCTTTTCCCACTTGTCTCATAACTCCCTTTGATCGCCTGAACGATCCGGCGCATATTGGTCAAATAATCTTCGGCCAGCGGGTCAATGGTGACCACCCGGCCGTTCACCGCCCGGGCCACCGCTTCCGCCGCCTTGGCATCGAACTGACTCTGGATAAAGATCACGCGGATACCTTCCGCTTTGGCATAATCGATCAACTGGGCCAGTTCACGGGGGCCCGGTTCTTTGCCTTCCACCTCCAGGGCGACCTGCTTCAGTCCGTACCGGTCGGCCAAATAACCCCAAGCGGGGTGGTAGACCATCAACGTCTTCTTTTCTAATCCGTCAAAGATTGCCTGAAGCTCCGCATGGAGTTGTTCCAGTTCCGCATGGAATCGATCAAGGTTCGCTTTAAAATAACCCTGATGTTCCGGGTCAAAAGCCGCCAAAGCCCGGTAAACCGTTTCCGCCTGGATCTTAACGAGTAACGGGTCAAGCCAGATATGGGGATCCGGTAGGCCGGCCCGGTGGTGCGCGGCGGCATCCGGTTCCGCTGTTTCCACCGCCGGCGCATGGCAAGAGTGGTGCTCCATTTGGCGCAAGGCGATCCCTTCTCGGGTATCAACCATGATCAGCTCCGGGTTCAACGCCGATAAGCGGTCAAGCCAGGCCGTTTCAAAGGGCACCCCAATCCGAAAGTAGATGTGGGCTTCGGTCAAGGCCTTCATCTGCTGGGGTAACGGCTCGTAAGTGGCCGGGTTCTGTCCGGGACCAACCATCACGGAAACGGTAACCCGCTCCCCACCAATCCGCTCCACAAAGAATTTCTGCGGGAGGATACTGACAAAAACATTGATCCGCTCCCGGTCCCGCCGGCGCAGGACGTCAGAAGTAACCAGTTTACCGCCAATTCTAACGGCGGCCGCCAGGAGCAGACCGCCGCCAAGAAGAACCAGGACCTTCCCCCACAGTCTTCCCTTTTGCTTCACGCCAACTTCCTCCATCTCTGAACAATTTAAATTTCAAATATTGATCGTTTAAGTATCACCGAATCCTTGGCCGTTGATGCGGAAACATTTAAGGTTGCGCATCGAACGGTGCCTCTTCTTTGCCGGACTGTGAGCCGGCCACACAAACCAGATGCAGCGAATGGCATTCGGCACATTTCTTCAACGGATGATTTTGGGCAAAATCCTGCCAGTGCTTTTGCTGCTGTGGGGTGAGGATTCCCGTCCCGCAGCACAAGGGACAGGTACTTTGCAAAGCAGCCAGAATCGCCGTGCGGATAAACTCCGATCGGTTGGGAACCCCGTCCAGCGCTTTGCTTAGGGCTTCGTCTACTTTAAAGGAGATCACTTCCTGTTTCCTGGTCGGACTCATCTTCCTTCCTCCTACTGAGTTTGGTGTCTTGGTTTCCCTTACGCACCCGGTTTCGTATTACTTTGTAATACCCACCTTGATTATCTTCCTTTTTTTTGCATCTGTCAAGCCCTGTTTTGACCGTTTCCGTCAAATTCCGGAAAATTGCCTTCCACGGTAAATTATGCTAAAATCAGTATTATCATCAGTGAGAGGAGGCAATGGCATGCAATTGGAAACCCCACACCTGAATAAGCTGCTCGCTTTTCAAAAAAACGAGCTGACCGAGTACCATATTTACCAACGGCTGGCTCACATGGTCCCGAACCCAACCAACCAGACAATCCTAAAGAAGATTGCCGCCGAAGAACTCGCCCATTACCGGGTTTACCGGAAATATACACAACGGGATGTGAAAGCAAACCGGTTCAAAATCTTCCTCTTTTCCTGGTGTGCCCGGCTCTTCGGGCTCACCTTCAGTCTCAAACTGATGGAAATGGGCGAAAAAGACGCCAAAGAGAACTACCAGGAGTTCAGTGCCCGGATCCCCGAGGTCGCTCAGATTATTGCCGACGAGGAAGAGCATGAGCATAAACTCCTTAACCTGCTGGAAGAAGAAAGCCTCAATTATGTCAGTTCGATTGTCCTTGGTCTCAACGACGCCCTGGTCGAACTGACGGGAACATTGGCCGGATTGACCTTTGCACTGCAAAACAACCGTTTGACTGCTTTGTCGGGTTTAATCACCGGAATCGCCGCTTCGTTTTCGATGGGTGCTTCCGAGTACCTGTCCAACAAAGCAGGCGGGGGCAAGCCCGCGGAGGCCTTCAAATCCGCCCTCTATACCTGGGTCGCCTATCTCTTCACCGTTTTTGCCTTAATCTTGCCCTACTTGTTGACGGCCAACTACTCCCTCAGTCTGGCCTTAACACTGATCATCGGTGTCGTTATTATCCTGGTCTTTAACTACTATATTGCCGTCGCCAAGGACTTGTCCTTCTGGCCCCGTTTTCTGGAGATGACCGTCATCAGTCTGGGCGTGGCCGGTCTCAGCTTTGTCATCGGGATTTTACTCCGGGTCTTCCTGCAGGTCGAGATCTAGTCCGTCTTCCTGCTGGTCAAGGTCTAACCCCGTTTTTCGGCGGGTAAGCTCAAACTCCGACTCCCTGCCGGTCCCATCGCCGTCGACCACCAACCGTTTTTCTTGGGGCTTAAGGCAAAATAAAAAGCAAGCTCTTTTTGGAGCTTGCTTTTTTGACATTTGTCACCGGCGGGGTGAGCTTATTGCCTTTCCCCCTTGACCAAAGGACCAATCCGCTCAATCCGGTTGGTCCAGATTCCTCCGGTATAGTTGGGTGGAAGCAACGCCAGGTCTTCTTCCGTATCAAACCCTTCCGACCAGCGCCCATCCCCCAACACCAAAACAATGCGGGTGTTGGCCCTTTCCATCCGCTTGAGAAACCGGTGGGGCCACCCCCAAAGCCAACGGGCATAACGCAAGGGAAGGTGCAGATGGGTGTTGCGCATCGCCGGCGGCACATAACCCGTCCAGCCGACCACCAAATAGGAAAGGACGGCTTTGAGGATGGTCCGCTTCGACATTACCCGCAAGTGGGGAAAAGCGCCCTTGATTGCAGCCAGTGGTTCAGCATCACCGTAAAAGGTGAGGCGGTTAAGTTGCGCCGGGGGAAGGCCTCGCAAATATTCAACCAACAGGGAGCCCAGTTGCGGCTCGTTACTTTTCAGGTGAACCAAAAACGACCGTTCGGGAAAGGCCGTTAAAACCTCGTCGAGGGAAGGCATCAGGCCAATCCCGGTGCCCCGGAAGGGAAAGGATTTACCCCCGTCGGCGGTATAGCCGTAACCGATGTCAAGTTTTTTCAGTTCCGCCATGGTATAATCCCCAACCCTGCCTTGGCCGTTGGTCCGGTAGTCCAGCCGGTGATCATGGAAAACCGCAAACTGTCCGTCCTTTGTCAACTGAAGATCAAACTCCACCAGATCGGCACCCGCCGCAAAGGCCGCCGCCATCGAAGGGATGGTATTCTCCATGTAGGCGTGTTCCGGCGGGTAGATGCGTGCGGCCGTATTGGTGTCCCATTGGATTCCGGTCAGGGGAAAGGTCTGATGGACCCCCCGGTGGGCAACGAGGAAAGGTGGTTTGTCCGCGGTTTTAACCAAGAAGGAACTATTGTTTAAATAAATGAAGATGATGAAGACCAGCGGAACCAGGATGGTCCGGCTTCGCCATTTTTGCTTTCCGATTTTGTATCCCCCATTTCATCAATTTTCATTATGGGTTTGTGGGCCGCTTAAGCAATCGCCCGCGTGGGCGACTACCGAGGATATATACCAATATAACATATATTTAAAAGAATAAATAAGAATAAATGAACTTTTTCCGTGCCGTATTCGTCATACGTACGGGGTGATGTACTTGGCACAAGAAATAATAAATCTGGAAAAGGTCGACAAGTCCTTTTCCGGGATTCCGGTGATCGACAACCTGTCCTTCACAGTCCGCCGGGGAGAAATCTTGGGGTTTTTAGGACCCAACGGTGCCGGAAAGACCACCACCATCCGTTTACTCAACGGGGTAATTACCCCCGATACCGGCCGCTTAACCGTGGCCGGGTTCGATCCGGTTACCGCCGGGGACGAAGTAAGGAAAAGATGTGGTGTCCTCACCGAATCAGCCGCTTTGTACGGGCCGATGACCGCCCGCGAAAACCTGCTTTTCTTCGCCGAGCTCTATGCCGTGGCCAACCCCGCGCGCCGGGTGGAAGAACTGCTTGACGTTTGCGGTTTGCTTCCCCACGCCGACAAGAAAGTGGCGGTGTTCAGTACCGGAATGAAAAAACGCTTGGGTATCGCCAAAGCCCTGCTCCACCAACCGGAGATACTCTTCCTGGATGAGCCGACCACCGGTTTGGACCCGGAAGGTGCCCGGGCGCTCCTGGACTACATTAAAGAACTAAACCAACGTTTTGCCGTAACGATCGTCCTGGCCACCCATCTTTTGCCACAAGTCGAAGCGCTCTGCCACCGCTTTATCTTCATTGACCGGGGCCGCCTCCTGGCGGAGGGGACCTTTGCCGAACTGGCGGATAAATACCTTACCACCCTCAGCTTGCAGGTGGAGACCGATCTAACGATCACCGGAACCGAATTCCGGGGTTTTCTCCTGGAGAAGAGCACCCCCGGTTTTCTCCAGTTTAAATTGGAACGAAAGGAACAGATTCCTCTTCTTTTAAAAGAACTGCTCGCCACCGGGCCCGTTTATTCCGCCAAGATCATCGGTCGTGATTTGGAGACCCTCTACTTTCGGATCAAGGAGGAAAAAGCATGAACAAAAGAGCCGCCAAGGCTATTATCACCAAAGATATCAAGGCGATCAGCAGCAATATCCAGCTTTGGTTGCCAATGATCGTCGTTCCGCTCTTCTTTAGCCTGGTCCTCCCGTTAGTTTTGGTTCTGCCGGCCCGGTTCACCGATCTGAGCGCCATAGGAAACTCTGATGTAATAATGAGGCTTTTTTCGCAACTACCGCCGGGGAGGCTCCGGGAGACCATCTTCGCTTTTCCCGCGGTCCAGCAGCAAATTGTCTATTTCACCGTCAATTACCTGTTCGCCCCCTTTTTTCTCCTGATTCCGTTAATGACCGCCAGTGTCATTGGGGCCAACAGTTTCGCCGGGGAAAAAGAGCGCAAAACCTTGGAAACCCTTTTGTTCGCCCCCCTCGACCTGAACACGCTGTTTTGGGCGAAAATTCTGGCCGCTTTTCTGCCGGCCACCC
>JAAYHQ010000081.1 GCA_012727425.1 Bacillota bacterium | reverse complement strand
CTTGCCCAGCACCAGCGTGATCGCCGCCGTCGTCGTGGTCTTACCGTGGTCAACGTGACCTATGGTTCCAATGTTCGCGTGCGGTTTGGTCCGCTCAAATTTTTGCTTTGCCATTTCTGATCCTCCTCATTTACTCTTCATCAATCTACTTTTTATTTGGTCTTTGCTTTACCGGTTACGCTTTCATACCCCAAGCCCGGTTATTCACTGATAATCTCCTTCGCGATATTGGCCGGGACCTCTTCATAGTGGGAGAAGGTTAACGTATAGATGGCCCGCCCTTGGGAGATCGACCGCAGCGTGGTTGCGTAACCAAACATTTGGGCCATGGGCACATAGCCATGAATCGCCTGCGCCCCCGGACGGGGTTCCATCCCTTCCACTTTCCCCCGGCGGGAATTGAAATCAGCAAGCACGTCACCGAGATAATCCTCGGGGGTGATAATCTCAATTTTCATAATCGGTTCCAACAAAACGGGCTTGGCCTTCTTACATGCCTCTTTGAAACCCATTGAAGCAGCAATCTTAAAAGCCATCTCCGACGAGTCAACCTCATGGTAGGACCCGTCGACCAGCGCTACCTTCACGTCAATCATGGGATAACCGGCCAAGACCCCATTGGTCATCGCCTCTTTGATTCCGGCTTCCACGGCGGGCACAAAATCTTTGGGGACAACCCCGCCGACAATCCGGTTTTCAAAGACAAAGCCCCCGCCCGGTTCATTCGGCTCAATCTCCAGCCAAACGTGGCCGTACTGCCCCCGGCCACCGCTTTGCCGCACAAATTTCCCTTCCGCCTTCGCCGCTTGGCGGATGGTCTCACGGTAGGCAACTTGCGGTTTTCCGATGTTGCCTTCCACCTTAAACTCGCGGATCAACCGGTCGGTGATAACTTCCAGGTGGAGTTCGCCCATGCCGGAGATGATGGTTTGCCCGGTTTCCTGGTCGGTATGCACCCGGAAGGTTGGGTCCTCTTCGGCCAGTTTTACCAGGGAAACCCCCAGCTTATCCTGGTCTGCTTTCGTCTTGGGTTCAATCGCCACCGAGATCACCGGTTCCGGAAACTCCATTGATTCGAGGTACACCTGGTGTTCTTCACTGCAAAGGGTATCACCGGTCCCGGTCTCTTTCCAACCAACCGCGGCGGCAATATCACCGGTCCGGACCACCTTCACCTCTTCCCGGTGGTTGGCGTGCATCCGTAAAATTCGACCGACCCGCTCCCGCCGTTGTTTGCTGGCGTTATAAATATAGGACCCGGCGGATAATTCACCCGAGTAAACCCGGAAGTAAACCAGTTTCCCCACATAGGGGTCGGTCATGACTTTAAAGGCCAAAGCCGCAAAGGGCTCGTCATCGGAGGGCCGCAGCTCAACCAGCTCTTTACTCTTAACCTCCGTCGCCCGTACCGGCGGAAGGTCCAAAGGCGACGGCAGATAATCAACTACCGCATCCAGTAACGGTTGAACGCCCTTGTTCTTGAAGGCAGAACCGCATAAAACCGGCGTCAATTTCGACTCAATCGTCACCTTCCGCAGCGCGGCCCGGATCCGTTCCGGGGTGATATCGTTTCCTTCAAGATAGTCTTCCAAAATTTCTTCGTCAAATTCAGCCAGGCTTTCCAAAAGCTGATTGCGGTATTTCTCCACAGTGGCAACGAGCTCAGCCGGAACCTCCTGCTCCTCACTTTGTGTTCCCAAATCATCGAGGTAAATGAGGGCTTTCTCCTCAATCAGATCGACAACCCCGCGGAAACTATCTTCCACACCGATGGGAATCTGCAGGGGCACCGGATTGGCCCCCAATTTATCCCGCATCATCTCGAGCACGCGGAAGAAGTCGGCACCCACCCGATCCATCTTGTTGACAAAAGCGACCCGGGGAACATTGTATTTGTCGGCTTGCCGCCAAACCGTCTCTGATTGCGGTTCAACGCCACCAACCGCACAAAAAACAGCCACCGCACCATCGAGCACCCGTAATGACCGTTCCACTTCTACAGTAAAGTCCACGTGCCCGGGCGTGTCGATTATATTGATCTGATAACCTTTCCAAAATGCGGTGGTCGCGGCCGAGGTGATCGTAATCCCCCGTTCCTGTTCCTGCACCATCCAGTCCATCACGGCTGAACCTTCGTGGGTTTCACCCATCCGGTGCACTTTACCGGTGTAGAAAAGAATCCGCTCGGTCGTGGTGGTTTTCCCCGCATCAATATGAGCCATAATACCAATGTTTCTAATTTGACTAAGTTGAAATTCCCTGCTCACGAAATAAACCTCCATACGTTCCCCAGAGACAACAAGATCTCTGTTGCGATTTACCAACGATAGTGGGCAAAAGCCTTGTTGGCCTCCGCCATCCGGTGGGTATCCTCTTTCTTCTTCACCGAGGCCCCGGTATTGTTGGCCGCGTCAATTAATTCGGCCGCCAAGCGTTCACTCATCGTCCGTTCCGCCCGTGCCCGCGCACTATGGACCAACCAACGCATCGCCAAAGAAACACGGCGTTCTGGACGCACTTCAACCGGCACCTGGTAAGTGGCACCACCCACCCGGCGCGGTCTGACTTCTAAAACCGGCATCACATTTTTCATCGCTTCCTGGAAGACTTCCATCGGATCCTTGCCGGTCTTTTCTTTCACCAAATCCATGGCGCTATACATAATCCTCTCCGCAAGTCCCCGTTTCCCGGAAAGGGTAATCTTATTTATAAACTTGGTGATCATGGGGTCATTGTAGATCGGATCCGGGATAACCTCCCGTTTGGGTATCGCTCCCCGTCGTGGCAAGTCTAACCCTCCTTACTTTTTCACAGTAGCAGTTTTCGGGCGTTTGGTCCCGTACTTGGACCGGCCTTGCTTCCGGTCTTGTACGCCGGCGGTGTCCAAAGTCCCGCGGACGATATGATAACGCACGCCCGGTAAATCCTTGACCCTTCCACCCCGGATCAACACCACCGAGTGTTCCTGAAGGTTATGGCCTTCACCCGGGATGTAGGCGGTTACCTCTAAACGGTTGGAAAGGCGAACCCTGGCCACTTTCCGCAAAGCCGAGTTCGGCTTCTTCGGGGTAACAGTTGAAACTCTCGTGCAGACGCCGCGTTTTTGCGGATTGCCTTTGGACGTCTCAAACATGTCCTCTTTCTTATTGTTATATGACCAGAGCAGTGCCGGAGCTGAGCTTTTGCGTTGAACTTTTTTCCGTCCTTTTCTTACTAACTGATTAATGGTTGGCATCACTCCACCTCCTTCCTATTCTTGAACCAAGGCAACTACTGCTGCGCTAACATCAATCTGGCAAATGCGTCCCAATTCTTTTCTCCCCACTCGTGTCACTATAATCTTCACGTCCTTCCCGGCGCTGGCCGTTTTGATCTTCTTCACAATGTGCTCATCCACGTCATTCGCCAGGTAGACGACACAAGGCTTGTTTTGTTGTATGGCGCGCAAGGTCTGCTTTAAGCCAACAATCCTTTTCTTCTTGGTCTTAAGGTCCGGTTCGCCCAATAGTATTCTCTCCTTGTGCCCCAAGAAAATTTATTGTTAAACAACCCAGACTTTTTAAGTTTACCATCTTCAATTTTGTGTGTCAACAAAAAGATCTCCCGGTTTGTCCGTCTTGCTTAGTTTTTAACAATCTGTTTGCTTTGGTGCTAATGGGGATAGAGGAACTGGTCAGCCCAGCCCCTCTTCCCCTTTTTAACCGGCATTTTCGTCGGCGGCTTCCGGTTGCTCCGCTTCCGGCCCGGCCCCGTGTTCACCTTTTTGGACTTCGATTGCCCGGTAGCGTGGCATCCCCGTCCCCGCCGGGATCAACTTGCCGATGATCACGTTCTCCTTCAAGCCGATTAAGTCATCCCGTTTTCCTTTGATCGCCGCATCGGTCAAGACCCGTGTCGTCTCCTGGAAGGAAGCGGCCGAGAGGAAACTCTCCGTCGCCAGCGAAGCCTTGGTGATCCCCAGGAGTACCGGCCGGGCAACCGCCGGCGTACCGCCTTCCGCTTCCACCCTCTGGTTTTCGTCTTCCAGTTCCATTAGGTCAACCAGGCTGCCGGGCAGCAGATCGGTATCCCCCGGGTTCTCCACTTTCCGTTTGCGCAGCATCTGACGGATGACCACTTCGATGTGTTTATCGTTGATCTCCACCCCCTGCGAACGGTAGACCTCCTGCACTTCGTGGACCAGATACATCTGCACACCCCGGATCCCCTTAATCTTCAAAATATCATGGGGATTCACCGAACCTTCGGTCAGACGGTCACCGGCTTCCACTTGGCTTCCGTCCCGCACCTTCAAACGGGCCCCGTAGGGGATCTGGTAAAGGTGTTCTTCCCCGTCTTCGGTTTGGATGCTGACCCGGCGGATGCCTTTCACTTCCACAATTTTAACCGTCCCGCTCACTTCGGTGATGATGGCTTGGCCCTTTGGTTTTCTGGCCTCAAAGAGCTCCTCCACCCGGGGCAGACCTTGAGTGATATCTTCACCGGCCACACCACCGGTATGGAAGGTTCTCATTGTCAACTGGGTACCGGGTTCCCCGATGGACTGGGCGGCAATGATTCCAACCGCATCGCCCACATCGGCCAGACGCCCGGTCGCCAGGTTACGACCGTAACAATGGGCACAAACTCCATGGCGTGTCCGGCAGGTTAAGACCGAACGTACTTTGATCTTGGTATAGCCGGCCGCCACAATCCGTTTGGCAATGTCTTCCGTGATCTCTTCATTGAAACCGACGATCAACTCGTTGGTGGCGGGGTCGACCAGATCCTCCGCGGCCACCCGCCCGACAATCCGTTCCTCCAACGGCTCGATAATTTCGTCTCCATCCGTAATCGCGCTCAAGAAGATCCCGTCGGAAGTCCCGCAGTCAACCTCGCGAACGATCACATCCTGGGCTACGTCCACCAAGCGCCGGGTCAAATAACCGGAGTCGGCGGTCCGGAGGGCGGTATCGGCCAATCCTTTCCGCGCACCGTGGGTGGAGATGAAGAACTCCAGCACCGTCAGCCCTTCCCGGAAGTTGGCTTTAATCGGCAGGTCAATGATGCGCCCTGAGGGGTCCGACATCAGACCCCGCATCCCCGCCAACTGCGAAAGCTGGGAGACATTACCCCGGGCCCCCGAAGTCGACATCATCGCCACCGAATTAAAGGGGTCAAAATTTTCAACCATTGCCCGGGTGACGTCTTCCTTGGCCTTCGCCCAGATGTCAATGAACCGTTGATAACGTTCCTCTTTGGTGATTAAACCCCGGCGGTATTGTTGTTCGATCAGATCGCCCTGGCGTTCCGTCTCCTGGATAATCTCTTTCTTTTGTGGCGGGGTAGAAATATCGGTCATCGCGATCGTCGTCCCCGACTGCGTCGCAAACCGGTAACCCAGGCGTTTCAGTTGGTCTAAAATCTCCGCCGTCTGGTGGGTCCCGTAGCGCTGACAGACAAAGGACACAATCTTGTTTAAAACCTTCCGGTTCGTTCCCTGGTCCCCGAGCTCCGCAAAGATCCTGTCCAAAAAATCAGGGTCGATGTTCACCCGGTCTTTAAAGATGAGCCGCCCGGCCGAAGTCTCGATCTGACCTTTCTCCGTCCGGACTTTGATCTTGGCATGAAGCGCGATGTGACCGGTGTAGTAGGCCAGCATCGCCTCCTCCGGCGACGCAAAAAGGCGTCCTTCCCCCTTCGCGCCTTGGCGGATGATCGTCAGGTAATAGCAGCCAATGACCACATCCTGGTTGGGCGTGGCCAGCGGCCGGCCGTGGGCCGGCGACAGAATATTATGGGCGGACAGCATTAAAATCCTGGCTTCCGCTTGCGCTTCCGCAGAAAGCGGTACGTGGACGGCCATCTGGTCCCCGTCAAAGTCGGCGTTATAAGCCGGACAGACCAAGGGATGAACCTGAATCGCCCTGCCCTCCACCAATACCGGTTCGAAGGCTTGAATCCCCAGGCGGTGCAGCGTCGGTGCCCGGTTCAAGAGGACCGGATGCTCTTTGATCACTTCCTCCAAGACGTCCCACACCTCGGGGCGGGCCTTTTCCACCATTCTTTTGGCGCTCTTGATATTATGCACAAACCCTTGGTCCACCAGTTTCTTCATGACAAAGGGTTTGAATAACTCCAAAGCCATCTCTTTCGGGAGTCCACACTGGTGCAGTTTCAGATCCGGACCGACCACAATCACCGACCGGCCCGAATAGTCCACCCTTTTCCCCAAAAGGTTCTGGCGGAAACGCCCCTGTTTCCCGCGGAGCATATCGCTGAGGGACTTTAATGCCCGGTTGCCGGGACCGGTCACCGGCCGTCCCCGCCGTCCGTTGTCAAACAGGGCGTCTACCGCTTCCTGGAGCATCCGTTTCTCGTTCCGCACGATAATATCCGGCGCGCCCAATTCCAGGAGACGCTTTAACCGGTTGTTTCGGTTAATGACCCGCCGGTACAGATCGTTCAAGTCGGAGGTGGCGAAACGGCCGCCGTCCAATTGCACCATGGGCCGCAGTTCCGGCGGGATCACCGGAATAACGTCCAGAATCATCCATTCGGGGCGGTTCCCCGACTTGCGCAGGGCCTCAACCACTTCCAACCGGCGAATGGCCCGCACTTTCCGTTGCCCGCTTACTTCCCTGATCTCTTTCTTCAACTCTTGGGCCATGTGGTCCAGATCGATCTCTTCCAGCAGTTTTTTGATTCCTTCGGCCCCCATCATTGCCACAAAACTGTTGCCGTATTTCTCGACGGCTTCCCGGTATTCGCTCTCCGTCAACAACTGTTTCTTGCTGAGGCCGGTCTCTTCCGGACCCGGATCGATCACCACGTAGGAAGCAAAATAAAGCACTTTTTCCAGCGCCCGGGGGGACATGTCCAGTAACAACCCCATGCGGCTGGGAATTCCTTTAAAATACCAGATGTGAGAGACCGGTGCGGCCAGCTCTATGTGGCCCAACCGTTCCCGCCGCACCTTGGAGCGGGTTACTTCCACCCCGCAGCGGTCACAAACAATCCCTTTGTACCTTACTCTTTTATATTTACCGCAGTGACATTCCCAGTCCCGTTGTGGTCCGAATATTTTCTCACAAAACAAACCTTCCCGTTCAGGCTTTAGGGTCCGGTAATTGATCGTCTCCGGTTTTTTCACTTCCCCGCTCGACCAAGCCCTAATCTGTTCGGGGGAGGCCAACCCAATTTTGATGGCGTCAAAATTATTGGCGTCCAACAAGGCTTAATCCCTCCCTGACCCATTTTGGGGTAGTATTTCGTCGCCAACGAACCTGTAACCCTTGCCATTGCCGGCAGCAGATCACACAGCAGGCAGTTATTCCGTGGTCTCCTCCCCAGTCTCTACCTGTTCGTCACGATCCGTCGGCGCACTAGTTCTTCGTCCCCATCCAGTTCTTCCAGATCCAATTCTTCTTCATCCAGTTCAAACCCGTCCTCGTCATCCTCATCAATCGCATCTAGATCATACTCCGCTTCGTCTTCCTCTCCGGCGTCATCCTCCGCTTCCTCTTCGGCACTCTCCTCCACACTCAGGTCCGCTTCCTCCTCGTCTTCGTCGTCAGCGTCCACGGTGTCATCCCCGTCACTCCGCTCCTTACGGACCGCCGCTTTGCCGGCCAGGGCCGACTCTTCCAGTTCCAATCCTAATTCTTTTGCCATCTCGCGGACATCATCCTCATCGTCCTTCAGTTCCACTTCCGCTTCTTCGGCAAGGACCTTCACGTCCAAGCCCAGACTCTGCAGTTCTTTGATGAGGACCTTAAACCCTTCGGGGACGCCGGGCTCGGGAATATTCTCGCCTTTGACAATCGCTTCGTAGGTTTTCACCCGGCCAACCACATCGTCGGATTTAACCGTCAGCAACTCTTGCAACGTATAGGCGGCTCCATAAGCCTCAAGCGCCCAGACCTCCATCTCACCGAACCTTTGTCCACCAAACTGTGCTTTTCCGCCCAGCGGCTGCTGGGTAACCAAAGAATAGGGTCCGGTGGAACGGGCGTGGATCTTATCGTCCACCAGGTGGGCCAGTTTCAGCATGTAAATATAGCCAACGGTCACGGGCTGGTCAAAAGGTTCACCCGTCCGGCCGTCGTAAAGGGTGATCTTGCCGTCCTTCGGCAGATTGGCCTGTTCTAAGAGCTCAACGATCTCCTCTTCCGACATTCCGTCAAAGACCGGCGTCGCGATGTTGAAGCCCAAAACCTTTGCCGCCCAGCCCAAATGGGTTTCGAGAATTTGGCCCAGATTCATCCGGGACGGGACCCCCAGCGGATTGAGGACGATCTCCACCGGCGTGCCGTCGGGCAGGAACGGCATGTCTTCGACGGGCAGAATTTTGGCGATCACCCCTTTGTTCCCGTGGCGGCCCGCCATCTTATCCCCCTCGGAGATCTTCCGCTTTTGGGCCACATAAACGCGGACCAGTTTATTGACACCGGGAGCAAGTTCATCCCCGTCTTCCCGGTTGAACACCTTGACATCGACCACCATCCCCGATTCACCATGGGGCACCTTTAGGGATGTATCCCGGACTTCGCGGGCCTTCTCCCCAAAGATCGCCCGTAACAAACGTTCTTCGGCGGTCAACTCGGTCTCGCCTTTGGGAGTCACTTTCCCGACCAGAATATCTCCGGGACGGACTTCGGCCCCGATCCGGATGATCCCGTTCTCATCCAGATCATCCAGGGACCCCTCGGAAGTATTGGGAATATCCCGGGTAATCTCTTCCGCCCCCAGTTTGGTGTCGCGGGCTTCACATTCGTATTCCTCGATATGAATGGAGGTAAAGGTGTCGTCCATGACCAGTTTTTCACTGATCAGAATCGCGTCCTCGTAGTTATAACCTTCCCAGGGCATAAACGCCACTAAAACATTTTTCCCCAAGGCCAATTCCCCGTGGTCGGTGGAGGGGCCGTCGGCAATGACCTCACCGGCTTCCACCCGCTGCCCTTCGACCACAATGGGCCGCTGGTTAATACAGGTTCCATGATTCGAACGCTTAAACTTCAATAAACGGTAGTGGTCCAGTTTACCGTCGTCGGTCCGGATCTGAATCTGTTCGCTGGTGACTTTCTCCACGACCCCGGAATTCTGGGCGATCACCACCACCCCGGAATCGATCGCTGCTTTATATTCCATCCCCGTCCCGACCAGCGGTGCTTCCGACCGTAACAACGGAACCGCTTGCCGTTGCATGTTGGCGCCCATTAACGCCCGGTTCGCGTCGTCATGTTCCAAGAAAGGAATCAGGGCCGTCGCCACACTGACCAGTTGTTTCGGGGAAACGTCCATAAAGTGCACATCTTCCCGGGGTACCACGAGAATCTGCTCTTTAAAACGGGCCGAAACCTTCTCGTTGTCGAAAAGCCGGGTCTCCTGGTCAAAAGTCTCATTCGCCTGGGCAATAATGTATTTATCCTCTTCATCGGCGGTGAGGTAGACAATCTCATCGGTCACTTTCCCGTCGACCACCCGGCGGTAGGGGGTTTCGATAAACCCGTACTCATTGATCTGCGCATAAGTGGTCAAGGAACCAATCAAGCCGATGTTGGGCCCTTCCGGGGTCTCAATCGGGCACATCCGGCCATAGTGGGAGTGGTGCACGTCGCGCACCTCAAAACCGGCCCGCTCGCGGGAGAGCCCTCCGGGTCCCAGCGCGGAAAGGCGCCGTTTGTGGGTCAGTTCCGCCAGGGGATTGGTCTGGTCCATGAACTGCGAAAGCTGGCTGGAACCAAAGAACTCCTTGATCGCCGCCACCACCGGCCGGATATTGATCAAAGCTTGCGGTGTAATCACGTCCAGATCCTGAATGGTCATCCGCTCCCGAACCACCCGCTCCAAGCGGGAAAGGCCGATCCGGAACTGGTTCTGAAGAAGCTCACCCACCCGCTTCAAACGGCGGTTGCCCAAGTGATCAATGTCATCAACTTCCCCTTCGCCGTCCAAGAGGCCCAAGAGGTACCGGACGACGGCGTCCACATCTTCCGGGGTCAAGGTCCGCACCGCTTCCACCGCCGGCACTTCATTGCCATCCTCATCCACATGGGCGGGGACCGAACGCGGCGGGAAATTCAGACCCAGTTTTTTGTTGAGTTTATACCGGCCGACAGCCGCCAAATCGTAGCGGCGCGGATCAAAAAAGAGGTTCTCAAAAAGCGTCCGGGCGCTATCCACCGTGGGCGGTTCGCCCGGCCGCAGCCGTTTATAGATCTCGATCAAGGCCTCTTCTTGATTTTGGGTGCTGTCCCGCTCCAAGGTACTTTGGATCGCCGGATGGTTGTTGTAGCGCTCCAGGAGCTGGACATTGTTGCCGAGACCCATCGCTTTGAGGAAAACGGTGACCGGAATTTTACGGGTGCGGTCGATCCGGATGTAGAGAACGTTGTTGGCGTCAAACTCCAACTCCAACCAGGCACCACGGTTGGGAATGATACTGGCCGAATAGACGTTCTTCCCGCTAGTGTCGACCGCCTTGCCAAAATACACGCCTGGGGATCGCACCAGCTGGCTCACGATCACCCGCTCGGCACCGTTAATGACAAAAGTGCCCTTTTCGGTCATTAAGGGGAAGTCGCCCATGAAAACCTCTTGCTCTTTAACTTCCCCGGTTTCTTTATTGATCAACCGGACCTTTACACGTAAAGGCGCAGCGTAATTAGCGTCTCTTTCCTTACATTCTTCCACGTCATATTTGGGTTCGCCAAGGGAATAATCGATGAACTGAAGAACAAGGTTGCCCGTAAAATCCTGAATTGGGGAGATCTCACGAAAGACCTCGCGCAGTCCTTCTTCTAAAAACCATTGATAGGATTTTTGTTGGATTTCGATCAGGTTAGGCATTGGTAGAATTTCTTCGATCTTCCCAAAATTAACTCTGCGTCGCTTAACCCCTTTCTTCGCTTCCGGCAAAATCCTCACCTCTTCTCCCTTATTTGGCAGCTTGCTCTGGATTCTTCCCCAAGCCATAATGCATAAATAAAAGAACCGGGAAATTTTGCGCAAAAAAAACCGGAGTTGGACCTTTAACCATTTGAGCTATAAAATGGCAAAAGCAAGGCTAACCCCAGTTATCCCTGCCGTAAATGCGGTTTTAAATAAACATATGTGGTTGAAAAAAAGAAAATTTTAAAGCAGAAAATCAAAATCACCTACATAATAACAAGGTGATGGCATAATCGTCGGTTCATGTAAATACTTTAGCATTATGGGATTATATCATTGTTATATTTTTTTGTCAATAACAAATTCCATCAAATGTAGTTATTCTGTGATAATGTCAGGTTGAATCTATTCTGGTAAAATGTCACCCATGAGAGAGGAGACATTTTACATGACTCAACAGGAAATGAAAAAACTGAGGGTCATCGATTTGACGATCGCCG
>JAAYHQ010000002.1 GCA_012727425.1 Bacillota bacterium | reverse complement strand
CTTGTCGACCCGTTTTATCAATAGGATCTTGTACGTGGAAATCTAATTCTTGCAAAAAACCCATGGTGACATTTTCACGGAATAAAACTAAGGCTTTTTACTGACATTTTCATAGACTATTGACAGATGAAGAAGGACTATTTTATGGAAGATCTGCGGTCCCCCAAGTGAAAAAATAAAATCCACCCTTTACGCTTTGGTGATGGTAATCAGTTTGGCCAACGGGAAGTCACGCTTGCCATGGACCGGCCGGCGACGGAGATTTGGTCTTTAACTCCTCCTCATAGGCGTCGAGCAAAGCCCTGAGTTCCGCTTGGTCCGTGGCTTCGTTAATACGCTGCCGGGCACGGGCCGCCCCCGGAAAACCCTTCAGGTACCAGGCCAGGTGTTTACGCATCTCTTTAACCCCCCGTTCTTCGCCACAAAACGCGATCTGGGCCGCCAGGTGGCGTCGGATAAGGGCGAAGCGTTCCGCCACAGTTGGCGGCGGCGGGACCGGCACTCCGGTGAGGGCGGCCACCGTCTCCCGCACCAACCAGGGGTTCCCGAGTATCCCGCGGCCGAGCATCACCCCGTCACACCCGGTCTCGGCCCGCATCCGCAGCGCGTCGGCAGCGCTGAAGATGTCCCCGTTCCCGATCACCGGGATGTCGACGGCCGCTTTCACCCTTTTGATCACACCCCATTCGGCTTGACCGCTGTAAAACTGGTCACGGAAACGTCCGTGCACCGCAATGGCGGCCGCCCCCGCGTCGGCGCAAAGCGCGGCCAGCTCAGGAGCGACCTCTTCCCCGGGAGCCCAGCCCCGCCGCATTTTTACCGTTACCGGACAATCGACTTCCGCCACAACGGCCCGGACGATCCGGGCTGCCCGCGGCAGATCCTTGAGGAGCGCAGCCCCTTCCCCGTTTTTCACGACTTTCGGGACCGGACACCCCATATTGATATCGATCAGGTCCACCGGATAGGTGGCAAGAATGCCCGCCGCACGGGCCATGATCTCCGGGTCGGCGCCGAACAACTGGATACTGACCGGCCGCTCCCGCGGGTCCGACATCAACAGTTTTAAGGTGTTCCGGTTACCGTAGACCAGGGCCTGGGCACTCACCATCTCGCCACAGACCAGACCGCACCCCTGTTCTTTCAGGAGGAGCCGGAAAGGCAGGTCGGTAACGCCCGCCATCGGCGCGGTCACTACCGGATTGGCCAGCTTGAGTCCGCCAATCTGCAATTCAAATCCATCCTTTGCCGTCATTAGATTTGTTTAAACGTAACCCTTTTCGGCACTTACGCCGCTAATACCTCCCGCCCAACCGGGGTAGAATAAATAAGGTTTCTTTACGAAAGAGCCAAAACAGCACCGGCAACTTCCAAGCGGCAAAAAGCGCGTAATCCCGGGAGGCAAGGAATGAAAACAGTCCTCACCACGGAGCGGGAGTTCTCACCCCGCCTTGAATTTTTTACGGATCCAGCGGAAATTATTAAAGGCATCCACCGGCAGGAGTGGGACTCGTGGGCGGCGTTCCGGTTACGGGTCCGGGCGGCCGAACTTGCGCTGTTCACCGGCTTCGACGGCCAACTGCTGATCTACCCCCATCTCCAGGAACGCTGGCGCCAAGTCGGGCTGGTCCCCTACCCCCACCAGGAAGCCACCGTCAAACGGGTCATCAGTGAACTACGGGGGCGGGCGATCCTCGCCGATGAAGTGGGTTTGGGGAAAACAATTGAAGCGGGGATGATCATCAAAGAATATACCCTCCGCGGTCTGGCCAAAAAGATCCTGATCCTGACCCCGGCTTCCCTCTGCCGGCAGTGGGCGGCGGAGCTTTCGCAAAAATTTGCCCTCTACCCGGTGCTGGCCAAGGGTGATTTTAACTGGGAACGGTACGATCTGGTCATTGCCTCCCTGGACCTGGCCAAACAAGAGAAACACCGGAAAGTAATCGAAAACCTGTATTATGATCTCTTGGTCGTCGATGAAGCCCATAAACTGAAGAACCCGTCCACCAAAAACTGGCAGTTGGTCAGTGGAATCCGCAAGAAGTTCTTCCTGTTGCTGACGGCGACCCCTTTGCAGAATGACCTGAAAGAACTCTTCAACCTCATCTCGCTCCTCCGTCCGGGACAATTAGGCAGTTACCGCCAGTTTAAACGGAATTTTATGGCCGACAAGCGCACGGCGAAAAACCCGGAGGAGTTACGTTCCTTACTCGGTCAGGTGATGATCCGGAACAAACGGGGGCCCCAGATCAAGCTTCCCCCGCGCAAGGTGGCCACGATGCCGCTGACCCCAGCCCCGGCCGAACAGGAATTATACCAACAGGTGACGGCGTTTGTCAAAGCCGAGTACCGCAAAGGAGAGCGGGCAAAGGTAAACCCATTGACGTTGATCACCCTCCAGCGGGAGGTTTGTTCCAGTTCCTTCGCGGCCGTCACCACCCTCTATAATCTGGCGCAAAAGGCCGCCGAAACGGACGCCGAAAAAATTGTCGCCCTGATGGAACTGGGCAGGCAGTTGAAGGAGAACACCAAAATGAACCTGGTCGAGGAGATCCTCCACCAGACCGGAGACGAAAAGGTGATTATCTTCACCGAGTTTCTGGCCACCCAACGTTATATCCACGCCCGGTTGAAGCGGAACGGGATCCTCGCTTTGACCTTCGACGGGTCGATGTCGGCCAGTAAAAAAGACTTCACCCTGGGCCGGTTTCGCCGGGATCCGGCCTCCCGGGTCCTGATCTGTACCGAGTCGGGGGGCGAAGGCGTCAACCTGCAGTTTTGCCGGACCATGATCAATTATGATCTTCCCTGGAACCCCATGCGTTTGGAGCAGCGGATCGGGCGGATTCACCGTTTGGGGCAAACCCGGGAAGTCTACATCTACAACCTGGTCACCAAGGGGACCATCGAAGAGCATCTGCTGAAACTGCTGCTGGAGAAGATCCGCCTCTTTGAGATGGTGATCGGAGATATGGAAAGGATCGTCAACTACTTTGCCCGGGAAAAATCCTTTGAGTCCCGGGTGATGGGGGCGTTGGTCGCGGCAGAAGACGAAGGGGAACTGAGCCGGAACCTGGAGCGGTTGGGCGATGAAATCCTGACCCGGTTAAACCAGCCGGGATCCTTGAGCATCGATGATCTGCTCACCGTCCCCGCGGCGGAGCAGGGGAAGGAACGAGCCGCCGCGGAATGAGATCCGTCGCGAAGTTGGATCGGCCCACTGTTCTGTAAAGTTTTAGTGAAAAAGCCCGACGGAATAACGTTTTTGTCCTTTGCAGGGCAAGCGGCAAACGGAGGTGTTCCCATGGCTGCCCTCTCGCCGGAAGAGGTAAAAGCCTTTATTATCGAAACTTTAGAGGTTTCCGGCGCCTCCTATCGTCTGGTGGATGAGGCGCTGTTGATGGCGGAGGTCACGGTTGAGATCCCGCCCATGTTTTTCGCGCCGGCACGGCTGGAGAAACAGACGTTAAACCTGGTTTTCACCCCGGAGGACAGTGCCAACTACCCCGGGGCCGAACTGGTCATCCCCGGGAGTTACCGTCTGAACTGGTTTCTGGACGGTTTAAAGGAGCGGGGCAACTACACTCTCCAGCATTTTCCCTATGAACGGACGCCGGCCGAAACGGAGGCCGCCCTCGGCGTGCTCTGTCCAGAGCTGAAGCCGCTATTTCCGCTTCCTACCCCGAAGTTACAAGCCCGCCCCTTTTTACTGGTCCATTATACCCTCTCCTACCAGACCGACGAGCTCCATGAGGAACTGGTGAGTTTGGGGTTGGACATGGTCAACGGGGCAATCACCCCGGATTTTCTGCATCTTTTAACGGAGGCGGAAGCCCGGCCCGGCGCGGCGGGGACGGCCGTGGAAACACCCGGCTATTCACTGGAGGAAGCCTTTACTCTCCTCCACCGCCATTTGGAGCAACTGGTGGCCACAAAAGACCGGCGCTGGGTGGACGATGCCCGGACCCGCTACGAGGAGGAGCTCACCTGCCTCTACCAATATTACCAGGAGGACCAGCGGGATTTTACCGTCTTCCGCAGTCACGCGCTGGACCTTTATGATAAGTTCCGTCCCCGGGTCCTGGTCCGCCTGGTCAATGTGGGCCTCTTGTCCCTGCCGGTGCTGGTGTATACCCTTCCGGCCACGAACCGCCGAAGCAAAACAGTCCTGCGCTACTTGCCGTTGCTGGGCAAGGTGGAAGGGACCGGTTCCAGCGCTCCGTAGTGGTAGAGGAGCAGCCCGGCCGTCAAAGGCCCAGCCGTCTCGGCCCGCAAAATCCGCGGTCCGAGCGACACCGCAACGGCGCCGTGATGCACCAGCGCGGCCACTTCGTCCGAGGTAAATCCGCCCTCCGGGCCGATGACCACCTGCGCGGCGGCCAACCCTGGCCGGGCGGACAGGGCCTGCCGAAGGGAGCAGGTCGTCTCTCCTTCCCACGCCACCAAGGTGAACTGCCCGGCAAGCTTCAACGGGATTTCCGGCCAAACTGTGACCGGATGTACTGTGGGGATCAACCCGCGCCCGCTTTGCTTGGCCGCAGCGGCCACGATCTTCTGCCAGCGTTCCTGCTTCTTAACGAACTGGTGAGGAGCGGGCCGGGCGATGGTCCGGGCCGAAAGGAAAGGAACAAAAGCAGTAATCCCGATCTCGGTTCCCTTCTGGAGGACCCAGTCCATCTTCTCTCCTTTAAGAATACTCTGGAAAAGGGTAATTTTAACCGCCGGTTCGGTGTGGTCGGGACCGGCCTGCCGCACCGCACCCCGGACCGTTTCCGGGGTCACCGTGGTCAACTCCACGGCGTAAAGGTTACCCTGTCCGTCAGTGACTGTAATCCGGTCGCCGGGTTTGGCCCGGAGAACCCGGGCCAGGTGGTGGGCATCGGCCCCTTCAATCGTCACTTGTTGTTGTCCCCCGTCTCCGACGGAAAGAGCGGACGGATCAATAAAAAATTTCGGCATCGTCTTTTCCTTTCCAGACCGCCAGATAGGCGACCCAGTCTTCCTTCGACAAAGCTTTGGTGATTTGAAAGCCGGCGGAAGTAAAAGCCGCCTCTACCTTTGCGGCTTTCTGGTCGATAATGCCGGAGGCAAGCACGGCGCCGCCGGGCTTTAATCTCGCCACCGCCTGCGGGAGCAGGGCAATGATCACTTCGGCCAGGATATTGGCGACAATCAGGTCCGCCGGCCCTTCCAGGTCGGCCAGCAGATCGCCGGCCACAACCGGAATCGCCACCTGGTTCAGGGCGCAGTTCTCCGTGGCCACCCGTACCGCAACCGGATCCTTATCCACCGCCACCACTTTCGCGCCCAATTTGGCGGCGGCAATCGCCAGGATCCCGGAACCGGTGCCGATGTCATAAACGATTGCGCCAGGGCGCGCCACCGCCGGGAGTAATTCCAAGCAAAGCTGCGTGGTCGGGTGGGTGCCCGTGCCAAAGGCCATCCCCGGGTCAAGCCGGATCGGAATCGTCCCCGCCGGCAGCGGCGGAGACAGCCAGGAGGGGGTGATCAGAAAGGGACCAATCCGCTCCGGCCGGTAGTATTCTTTCCAGGCATTCGCCCAGTCTTCCTCGTGCAACTCCCGGAGGCGTACCGCCCCGCTACCCACCGGGAGAAAAGCCCGGATTTCCTCGATCCGGGTCCGGAGCTTCATCACCTGTTCTTCCCACCCCGGTCCCACGGCTAGATAACCGGAGACCCGGTAAGCCTGGTCGTCCAGCTGAACGGCGGGTAACAACTCCACCGGTTTGGTCTTCAACTCCGCCCACAAGCGGGGATCATGGTAGACCACTCCCGTACAACCGCATTCAGTCAAGAGTTCCCCCACCATCTCCATGGCGGTGGCGGTGGTCTCCACCGTGATCTCCAACCAGGCCCCCTTATTTTTGACCGTCGTCATTTTTCTGTGCCCCGTTTTCTTCCTCCGGAAGCTGAACCCCCACGGCGGAGGCAATAATCCGTTGGATCTCCATAATCATCCGGTTCAGATTGTACTCGGCGACGAGGAAATCACGGACATACGGGTTATACTGAATAATCTCCGCCAGTTTTTTAAACTGTTCTTCTTTTTCCGGTTTAATCTCTTCGCCGCTGAGGCGGGCTTTCTCCAGTTCCCACTGTTTCTTGCGGAAGTCTTCCAACATAATTTTGGCCGCTTCGTGCTTGTCCACTTCGGCTTTGGCCTTTTCCCAGGCCTGGTACTCCTGGCTCTCCCGGATGGCATTGGCCAGTTCCTTCGCTAACTCCTGTGGTTTCATGCGCAAACCTCCTTCGCATCCCGTACCGATAAGTTTAAATCTATAAACCTTGCGAAAGGGTACGGAGTAGTTCCATAATCCGCCGGGCGGCGTCACCCGCCGCCACTTGCGGCTGTTCGTTCTCGATCACCAGCGGGGTGCAGCGGAGCTGCCGGATCCCCGCGCGGTCACCGGCGGCCTCCAGGATCAACCCCTGCCGCGTTGCTTCCGGCTTCTGGTCAAAGATGAAATTCCCCAAACTGTAGGCAATAATCCCTTCTTCCGTCACGGCCAGGCCCTGGAGCACATGGGGATGGTGTCCCACAACCAGATCGGCCCCGGCGGCCAAAGCGGCTTGCCCTAAACGCCACTGCTTCGCGGTGGGGTAATGCCGGTATTCCTGTCCCCAGTGGATGGAGACGATTACCAGGTCGGCCTGGGTTTTCATTCGCGCAACGTCCTCCCGGATATAGTCCTCCCGGGCCGGGACCACCCCCGGCAGTTCAGCGGTGGCCGCCCAGTGTTGCGGAACCCGCGTATAGGTGAAACCGGGGCCCAGCTCGGTGTAGGCGAGAAAACCCACGCGCACGCCGCCCAAGTTCAGGAGGCGTCCCCGGCGCGCCGACGCCAGGTCGGTACCGGCCCCCACATACATAACGCCGGCCGCGTTCAGCCGTTCCAGCGTATCGAGGAAAGCCTCGGTCCCATAGTCCATAATATGATTATTGGCCAGTGCGACCAGGTCAATCCCGGCGTACCGGATCCCCTCCAGAAAGCGGGGGTCGCCGCGGAACATATTCAACTGCTGCCCCCGGTCGCTCAACGGGCCTTCCAGATTAGCCATGGCCAACGTCGCCCGGCGGAGAAGGGGGGCCACCCGCCAAAAGGGGTAGCGGTAATCACCCCGTTCGATACTGGTGGCCGCCACCCGGCGGTTGAACATCATATCCCCAGCCACAGCCAAGGTGAAGGCGATCTGGCCGCCCAAGGGTTTGCCCGGTGCAAAACTCGCCGCCAGCGCGCGCCGGAAGCGCCACCGCCGCCACCACCCGCCACGCAGCCAGCCTTGCCCCACAGCGAGGTCGGGGGCGGTCATGGTCAGTTCCGTCCAGTAGGGATAAGCCGCCAACGGCAAGGGCTCCGGCGTCCAAGCCGGGTTCACACCGTCAATCGTTAAAACCTTGACCGCCGGATTCACCAACGGCCAGGTGATGAAGCCCAAAGCATTAGGGTTTACCCGGACCGCCGCCACCATCGCTTCCTGGGTCCGGACCTGCCGGAGGCCGGGCCGGTCGGTACCGGGGAGGCGGGGCAGATCCGGCCGGTTGTAGACAAGCACCTCAATGGGCCGGTCTTTCCCGCCCAAAGCCGACCAGTTGGTGATCTCCCCCCGGAAAACCGCCTCCAGGGTAGCACGGTCCACAGCCGTCACCGGGTTCCAGAAGTTGACGATGCAGAGTAAAGGGATCTGTCCCAACACCGTTTCCGTCGGAGAAAAACCCGTTCCGTAACGGAGCCGGTAAATGTTCTCCCCGCCGGAGGTCCACCGGTAGGCCAGGCCCCGCCGGTTCTGAAAATGGGCCTGAAAAATTTGCTGCGCGGCCGGGTCGCCGCTCAGCTCCAGCTCGGAACGGAAGCCGCCCAACAAGCCGGTGCAGAAACAGGCCAGGAGGAAAAGGTGGTAACCCCGTTTCAAGCAGCCGCCCCCCATAATTTTCGCTAAAATTAATAATATTCCTTTTTACCGGGAAAAATGAAGGTAAGCAGGAAATGGCAGGAAACGGAAGAATATACAACCTGTAACTTTCCTCCGTCCGGCGCGCGGGAAGTACTGCCCGGCAGAGCGGTCGAGGTTGACCAGATGTTGGTGGCGTGTCGGTTTCCCTTCCTGCTCCGTGCGCCCTAGAGAAGGCGGCAGGCGTGGTAGAAGGGAGTATCCTGGGTGAAGGCGCTTTTCCCGTGCGGAAGCAGCCAGAACAACGCCAGCTAGGACGGGGGACGGGGAGGGTTGATGATGGAAATATATACGGTTTTGACCGCCGATGTAATCGATTCCCGGCGTCAAGAAAAGGTGGTGGCGGCAAAGATGGCGGCGCTCCGGGAACTAACCGACCCCGCCCTGGTCACCCCCTTTACCTTTTCCCGGGGGGATGAGATCCAGGCGGTGGTGGCGGGTGCTTTAAGCTCGCCGGCGCTCCTGCGGAAACTGCGCTACTATTGCCTGCCCTTGCAACTGCGGATCGGGATCGGGTTCGGACGGATCACCTCCGGACTGGGCGCCGCCGACTCCTGGACGATGAACGGCCCCGCTTTCCTCCGGGCGCGGCAGGCGTTGGACGAAACCAAGCAACACCGGCACTGGCGCACACGGCTGGTCAGCGGCGACCCGGGACTGGACCAGATGGTGAATACCCTTCTCAACCTGTATGATGTCATTCAAAGCCGTTGGACTCCCGCCCAGTGGGACGGGGTGATGGTCTACGAAGCAACCGGCTCCTACCAGGAAGCCGGCCAACGGCTCGGGGTCGCCTTGCAAAACGTGGAAAAACGTTGCCGGGCCGCCCGTTGGTGGGTGATCCGCGAGACGGAAGCGGCTTTTCCACACATTTTAACCCAATACGCCGATCTTAACCTAATTTTAGGTGAATAATGCTGTTTCACCCCTAATCTGTTGATAGGGAGGGGAAAGGAATGAGCCTTTTTTTGTTGGCGCTCTGCGCCCATCTTTGCGGCGATTTTCTCCTGCAGAACGATTCCTTGGTAGCGGAGAAAAACGCCGGCCGGATCCGGGCCCATCTCAAACATGGCCTGCTCATTACCGTATTAACCTGGCTCGCCACCCATTGTTACGGCTTGATGGCGGCCTTCTTCTATGCGGTCCTGGTTGGCCTGGCGCATCTGGTGATCGACGGGGCCAAATCCTGGTTGGAGAAAGGCAAAACCGCAGGCACTCAACTTTTCCTGTTCTTGCTGGACCAAGGATTACATCTGTTGGTCCTTTTGGCCTTCTTCCCGCTGTTTCCGACGACCACCCCCGACCCGCGGGTAACCGCTTTCTACCAGCGCTTTCTCCCCGCCACACCGGTTTTTGCCCTGGAGATGTTTGGCCCCTTTACCGGACTGTCGGTGGAGAACAGCCTCTGGATCGCCGTTACTTACCTGGCAGCCGTCTTTGGCGGCGCGGTCTTAATCAACCGGATCCTGGCCTGGCTGACTGATGAGGCCCAAACGGAAAAGACCCGGCGACTGAGCAGCGCCATCGGGGTGATGGAACGTCTAATCCTGATAACCCTGGTGGCGGCGGACGCGGTGGCGGCCGTCGGTTTTGTTCTGGCCGCCAAGTCGCTCGCCCGCTACCAGGAACTAAACAACCGGGATTTTGCCGAGTATTACCTGGTCGGCACCCTGGCCAGTTTCACCCTGTCGCTCTTTGCCGGCCTGTGGCTAAAGAGCATCCTGTAAACCACCGGCCAAAGCACCGGCCGCCGGAAAACAAAAAAGAAAAAGGCCAAAGGCCTTTCAGACTGCTTTTTTAAGCAGGCGGTTTTTAATTAAAGTTGACCGCTTATTCGCACTCCACAACCAGACCCACACCCGCTTCCTTGCTTGGCGTCGTATTCCATAGCGCTAATTTACAGTGGAGATCCGTATCATGGCAAATGTAGAAATTCTTGATTCCTTGCTTTGCTATATACTCACAAGTTTTGTCG
>JAAYHQ010000013.1 GCA_012727425.1 Bacillota bacterium | reverse complement strand
CCGTTCACGATCTCCCCCGTCCCCCGTCGGCTGTCTTTACCGCCTCTATCGTAAATAAGTTCGACACCCCGGTCCCGCTTCCTGTCCGACGGCGGCAAAACCTTGCCGGTTCTTAGGCGCGCCGCAACGAATCCAGTAAAAAGTAAAACCCGTCCTCCCTGCGGAAGACGGGTGGAAAACCGCGATCGCGCGTTAACGCGTTAATTGGTCTGGACCCCGATGCGGGTATCGCCAATAGAGATCTCAACGACCTCCGTGAGTAAATCGGCATAACTGTAGGATACTCTCCGTTCAACCTGCCGTTCTCGAAACTTCACTACGAAAACCCGGGGATAAGTTTGTTCGAGAATCCCATTGACCTGGAAAACCTTCTTGCGACCAGTGTTGGCTTTTAAACTAACCTCTTGGCCAACAAAGCTGTCCAGATCCTTCCTGATTTTTTCCAAAACATTCGGTTCTTGCCTGGACAAACCTGTTCACCATCCTTCTTCTTTACCATAAATAGAGTATAGCACAGATTGTCCATTTTTGTCAAGAAAGAAGATTATAGCAAATAAAGCCGGGCTTTGTCAAGCATCTTCTTTAAAAATTTTTTTGGGTTCTAATCCTTATTCTCCCCGGCGCGCCAATTTTCTAACCGTGTTTTAATCTCCCGTTCATATCCTTCCGTCGTCGGTTCATAGTAACGCCGTCCTTTAAGCTCCTGGGGCAGATATTCCTGGCGCACATAGTGGCCGGGATAATCATGGGGGTAGAGGTAGCCCTGGCCGTGCCCCAACTGCCGGGAACCGGGATGGCTCGCGTCACGCAGGTGCAGCGGGATCGTCCCCTGACTAACCGCATCCACATCGGCTAAAGCGCGGTCAATACCCAGACAACAAGCATTGGACTTGGGCGCGGTCGCCAAATAAACCGCCGCCTGGGCCATGGGAATCCGGGCTTCCGGCAACCCGACCATCTCCACGGCGTGTGCAGCGGCCACCGCCACCACTAAACCTTGGGGGTCGGCATTGCCAATGTCCTCGGCGGCATGGACAATCATCCGCCGGGCTATAAATTTCGGGTCTTCCCCCGCCCTCAACATCTTCGCCAGATAAAAAAGGGCGGCGTCCGGATCGGACCCCCGGATTGATTTGATGAACGCCGAAATGGTATCATAATGGTTATCGCCCTGCTTGTCGTAGCGAATCACCTTTTGCTGCACCGAATCGGCAATGATCTCCGCCGTAAGCACCCGTCGGCCGTCCGGCCCCGGTTCGGTCGTGAGCGCGGCCAGTTCTAACCCGTTCAAAGCCAGCCGCGCATCACCCTCGGCCACCCGGACCAGATGTTCTAAAGCAGCCGGTTCCAGCTCCACCCGGAGGTCGCCCAATCCCTTCTCCCGGTCCTGCAGGGCCCGGGCGATCACCTGTTTGATCTCTTCGTCGGTCAGTGGCCGCAAGCGAAAAATCCGGGAGCGGGACAAGAGGGGGGTATTCACTTCATAATAGGGATTTTCGGTCGTCGCGCCCAGCAAAATGATGGTCCCATCTTCCACCGCCGGCAACAACGCATCCTGTTGCCCTTTATTAAAACGGTGGATCTCATCGATAAAGACGATGGTCCGCCTCCCGTGCAAAGCGTAACGTTCTTCCGCCGCTTTAATCAGTTTCCTTAGCTCCGCCACCCCGGTCTCAACCGCGTTCACCTTCTCAAAATGCGCCTTTGTGTATTTGGCGATCAGATAAGCCAGGGTTGTCTTGCCGGTCCCCGGTGGTCCGTAAAAGATCATCGAAGTCAAACGGTCGGCTTCGATCGCCCGCCGTAATAGACGGTTGGGGCCGACGATCTCCTCCTGGCCAATGAAATCCTCAAAGCGCTCCGGACGCATTCTGGTCGCCAGGGGGGCCTCCTTTTTCCGTTGGGCTTCCCGCGCCGCACTGAATAGATCCATCGCCTCTCCTCCTCTCCCAATCCCGGTAGACCCGGATTCACCCCTGATCCGCACGGTCGTTACGAGCGTTTTTTTCCTGTTGGCATTATCTCATATTGGGCCCTTTTCCTCAGCCTTGACCGTCCACTCCCGTCGGACCTCTGCTGAAGGCAACGGCCCGTACCGATAATCACAAAAGATCCGGACAAGCCGGATCCTTTGTCGTTACAACCGTCAAAGGCCAAACCTAATGAACAGTCCAGTTGATCTCCCCGGTCGGCGCGTACCACACCCGTTTGCCGGAACCGCCGCTCACACCAGCATAATCAAAACGCCAACGGTCGAAGGTGAAAGTTACCGTCTGGAGCGGCCCCAACTGGATGCCGTTTTCCTGCGCCCACGTAGCAATTACCTTTTGGATCTGGGCGGTGGAAAACGGTCCCTGGTTCGTCAGGACGGTATCGGCCGCTTCAAACTGGTCATAATGGTAGGCGGTGGAAACACCCCCCACCCCCGCGGCGTACAGGTTGACGCCCCTCAGCTCAACGATAATGCGAAAAGGACCACTCACCCGGAGCCGGCGCAATTCGCCGCCGTAGAAATACAGCGCCGCTTCCGCACCCCCCGTTTTCGCGAAAGACCGGGCGGTGTAGTCGATCGTTCGCCATTGCTGATCAATCAACGCCTGAAGTTCGCCGCAGACCCAAACCACATCAGGCCGGGACGCGGGTAACTGCAGCAAATAACCGAGATGATCCGGTATCCCGTTCCCATCCGCATCCACCAACGTAAAATGTCCGGAGAAAGTAAGCACCGCGTCGGATCGGGTTTCCCCCTGCGCCGACAAGGGCAGGGCACAAACCAGCAGGATTGGGATGGTGCACAGGAACAACAAGTAAAACCCGGAATTTTTTTTTGCCATGTCCATTACTCCTTTTGTTCCCGCAAACAGTATCGTTTTGGTAAAACTTTGCTAGGATTCTCCTTTTCCGTCTTTCCCTGTATGCACTACCGTAAATAAGTACTTTCGGGTTAACCGGCCAATTCCCTTCCGCAAAGATCTGGTAACGGGGGCGCTTAGTTCGCCAGTAAGCGCTGGACCGTCTTGGTAACTTCATCGGTATGAAAGGGTTTAATCAGAAAATCTTGCGCTCCGGCTTTAATCGCTTGGTAGATCAAGCTTTTCTGCGTTGCAGTACTGCAGACCACAATCTTCACCCTGGGATTGTACTTCCTAAATTCTTTGATTACTTCTACTGGGTCGGCATCACCAATGATCAAATCTTTGATCACCAAATCCGGTTCTTCTTTAAAAAAAAGCGCCAAACCTTCAGTCACCGTTGCGGCATCAAAACACTCATTACCGGCATGAATGAGAATCTCCTTCAATAAAAGCCTGAAGAGTGGGGAATCGTCAATCACCAGTATCTTGGCCACCTTCCCCCTCCTCCCACATATATTCGTATTTTATAGAATTTCTACGGTAAACAATAAATTCCTGCCTTTCCCCGGCACCCTTCCCGGCCGGCGGTGGATGGGTAAGAAAAACGGCCCTTTACAGGGCCTTTTTTAGTTCGTCAATTCGCCGTCATGGATCTCATAACTCCAGTTCCGCCCGGAGTTATTATCCCAATGGTCAGCGCCGTCGTGGAAACAGAAGTTCAAACGGGTTGGGTTGTCAACCACCAATGAAGCGGACCAACTCCCGTCGCGCTCCTTTTTCATCTTAATGTCTTGCACATCGGTCCACTGGTCGAAACCATATCCGGTTCGGAGATAAATACTATTGGCGCCGGCAGTCGCCAATTTCCCTTTATATTTTAGCTTAACCTTGTCACCAACGGTAATTGGTACCGGATCCATGTAAATCCCGTCCACAACCTCTTGCAGCTTTGATCCGGACACAATCCAACCTCCCTTCCAAGTATGTCCCTTCGTATTCTTCCCATCACCGCCGGGATCATACTGGTCGGGTCCAGGTTTATTTTCCGGTATAAACCTCAGGTTTGAGGACGCCAATCATCGGCAACTCCCGAAAACGCTCCGCATAATCCAGACCATAACCCACCACAAAACGATCGGGGATGACAAAGCCGTTGTATTCCGGAGTGATGTCCACCTCGCGCCGGCTGGGTTTATCCAACAAGGTACACACCTTCAGGCTGGCTGGACGCCGCGCCTGGAGGTTGCTTAACAAATACTTAAGGGTCAACCCGGTGTCGATGATGTCCTCAACCACCAAAACATGTTGGTCTTCCAGGTCCATCTCCAGGTCTTTCAAGATCTGGACCGCGCCGGAGGTCTTGGTTGAATTGCCGTAGCTGGAGACCGCCATTAGATCGTATCTTAAGGGAACTTTAATCTGCCGGATCAGATCCGCCATGAACGGAAGCGCTCCTTTTAAGATTCCGACCACGATTAGTTCTTTGCCCTGGTAATCCTTGGTGATCTCCGCGCCCAATTCCCGGACGCGACGCGCAATCTCTTCCTCGGTCAGCAAAATTTCGGCTAACTCTTTCACTTTTTTCCTCCTAAATGTAAACTTCGCGCACTTTTACCTTATCTAAATGATTATATGATCTTATCTTACCTCGTTTGAACTGTCAAGAACGTCCACCGGTGCCGGGGAGACCGCCGGCGTGCGCTCTTCGGTCAGGATCGTCGAATCAAGGGTGATAATCTGCCATTTTTTCTTCTGCCTTTCCAGCACCAACCGGTCGCGCCGTGTTTGGTTGATCCATTCATCCCCTTGCCGGATCCGCAGATGGTAAGCGGCGGTAAAAACAGGCCGGTCCGCGCTGGAGGTCTCCGCTTCCACGACAGTTAAATCGGTCAGTTCCAGAAAAGATTCATTAATCCATTCGTAAGTCTGACGGATCTTGGCCGTCACATGCAAAACAGAGACCATCTCGATAAACTCTCGTCCCACCCCTTTTGCCAGGGGTTCTTCCAGTTGCACCGGATCAAGCCGGACCAGTCCGTCGTAAAAAACCGCCACCACATCCTGTGGAGGGGTATCCGGCGTAATTTTCTCCTCATAACCACCTCCGCGCAGCAACGTCACCACAAAGAGGAGCACGCCCAGGACCGCCACTGCCGGCCATTTATACCGTTGCCAACGCCAGTACCACCGTCTCTTCCGCGCCGCTTTGGCCTTGACCGCTCCCGCCTCGGCTTGGAAACGGGCCGCTTCCTCCGGAGAAGCGACCAAAGTCCCGCCGGCCAAAGCCTGGTCAAGCAGGGCCGTGCACGCCGGTACGTCCGGACGGTCCTCCGGGTTCCGACTGAGCATTTTAAGCAATAGGCCGGCTAAACCACTGCCGATCTGCGGCTGCAGATAACGGGGGTCCAGTGGTTCTTCCCGGAGCATCGCCGTGACCGTCTCCCGCCGGTCCTTTACGGGAAAAGGAAACTCTCCCGTCGCCAGGTAAAAAAGGGTTAACCCTAAAGAATAGAGATAAGCCGCGGGCG
This sequence comes from Bacillota bacterium, assembly GCA_012727425.1. GTDB lineage: Bacteria > Bacillota > UBA4882 > UBA10575 > UBA10575 > Capillibacterium. The sequence goes on along the minus strand of JAAYHQ010000013.1, from coordinate 26,133 downwards.
TCCGGGATGCGCCGCCAATTACCTCCGGCGCCTCATAGAGGGAACGCTCTTCACCCCCGGGCCGGTACGGGGCCAGCAAATGCTGGACCCGTGGGTCCAAAAGCCCCCAACGGCCATCCCCCAACGGTACTAGATCACCCGGATAAAACTGGGCGAACTCCGGTGCTTTTTCTTCCGGGGCGGGCACCATGGCCAGCAGATCACGGGCGACCGCCGCCACCATGGGCGGAGACAGCGCCGACCGTCCCTTCGCCGGCCAATTAGTCCATAAGGCTTCATCGTAAGCCAAAAGAAGACCGGTCTCTTCCCCACACTTTTCAATCCCCAGGTAAGTGTAGATCGGGAGCATCGACGCCGAACGCAGCGGGGTCCTGATAATCTGGCGCAGATCACGCAAGATTTCGAGGAAGATTTTTTCTTTCGGTGGTTGAGTCATCCCCAACGGTTCAAACAGATAATGGTTCCCCTTTTCATCCTCGACCAAATAAAGCGCTGTTCCGTCGCCGGCCATTTTTATCGCTTTCTGTAATAAGCTCATCCCAACACCTCCCTTTCGCCTTCCCTGCTGATTAACCCTAAAGAACAATTAGTACTGTGCCGAAACTGATCTTGAGGATATATTAAAGGCCAAAACCACCTTTCCATCTCAACCGTCCGATCTTTAACGCAAATGTTACCAGCCATTAACCCCTGTTTAATTTGGAATCGTTAATATTAAACCGATTTTAACCGACGGAATGGATAAAAATCTCTTCACACCCATTGGTCGGGAAATATTTTTTAATTACTTTTTTAAGGATGATTAATGATGGTACAACACACGGAAAACGGCAAGGTTCAACTCCGCCTCAAGATTAGTTTAAAGCTACACCAACTAAACAGCCTCTTATTTCTCCTGTTGGTGTGCGCCCTGGCCTTTGGCAAAGCCGGTCCTTATCCGCTCTCGCTCCGTCCTTATTTAACCTTTGTCCTCCTTTTTTCCGTTGTGGGCGTGATCGTAAAAGAAGCACTATACAACCGCCAACTCTATTCCCGCTACTTCTGGCTCATCGATCTCATCGATGTCGCCACGGTTTCTTTCATCTATCACTTAGGTTTCTTCTCCGTCAACTTTCTTTTAGTTCTTTATTTTTTCCTGATCTTTCTTTCGATTCGCGAATTTATTCCCGGTGAAACCTGTTATATTACCCTGCTTTCCCTTGTTGGTTTCGGGATCAATGCGGTCCTCTTATGGCCCAACTACCAATTGCTGGCCCCCGTCTATGGTCCGGGGCTGTTCCTTTATGGCTTTTTTATTGGTTCCGCCTTTGTTAGCCTGGTTTTAGTCGGAATCTTCGCCTATTTTTATGCCAAGTCGGATTTCCAGTTGGCCCGCCATCTACAGCAAATGTTGGATGAGAAAGAAGCCGCTTTGAAAGAGACTTACCTGACCCACGCCAATCTCGAAGAGAAATACGCCTTTGCCTATACGCTGACCCTGATCCAACAGTTTCTCCTTGAAGAGATGGACGAAACCAACCTGCTCACCCGGATCACCGATATTATCCAGGGGATCGCGGGCAGTTATAGCTGTGCCATCTTCAGTCTGGACAAGGACAATACCCTCCGGCTCGCGGCTTCATCCGGGAAACAACTCCCGCCGGACCTCCCCGAGTTTGTCCAGCGGCCGGACAGTCTGGTGGCGCTGACAATTAAGAGCCAATCCATCCATAATGAAGAATCCGCATCCTTTGCCGAGCGGAAATACTGGGCCGAACATAACATCAACTCCCTGATTACAATCCCCCTGTCCACCAAGAACAATAAACTGGGGGTCATCCTGGTCACCAACGCCCAAAGTTTCTCTTTTGACCAGGATCAACAGGAACAGTTAATGATCATTGCCAACCAAGTCAGCTTGGCCTTGGAAAACACCCGTCTGCATAAGGAAACAAAGTTAATGGCCTGGCACGATTCGCTCACCGGCTTATACAACCGGAACTACCTCAACATCTTCCTTTCCATTGTCGAAGACAGCACCAACAACCGGTTGGGCTGCATGATCTTTGACCTCGACCATTTCAAAGTGGTTAATGACACCTACGGCCATACCACCGGTGACGTCGTCCTGAAAAAACTCGCCTCGGTCCTGACCAAACATACCTCCCCCGGCCGGATTGCCGTGCGCTATGGTGGCGAAGAGTTCATCATGCTCGACTTGAACTCCAGCGCGGAGGAACTTTACGCCCTGGGCGAGCAGATCCGGAAAGAAGTGGCCGCCCTTAAGTTCTGGACCACCGCAGGCGAGGAGTTCTCAATCACGGTCAGTTGTGGCATCGCCCTTGACCACACCGGCTTTGACAATGTGTTCTCCAAGGCCGATATCGCCCTCTATCAGGCCAAGAATCAAGGCCGTAACCAAGTGGTCGTTTACGGGGGTGAGGGTGACGAAGTTGGTGTCGCAGAGGAGGAAACGCCGTGCCGACCGTGACCACCATCCCCCCAAGAATCTCCGACAACGGAGAATACCATGCGGTCTAGCGTTTTCATTTCGGCCGGACCGATTACTCATTACTGGTGTAGTTAAAAGACAACCGCCGTCCTTGCCGTAGCCTGGTCAAGCCACAATGCACGGCCGGCGGTTTTTTCTAGGCTTCGCTTGCGTTGTTGGACCCGGGGACCATTGTGATCCGCCCATCCCGGAAACACACCAGACAGGGGCGGGTATCAAGTTGCGCGCAATATGTAATATCATCGACAAAACCCAGGGCCGCCAGGCCTTTGGCATGCTGTGCCTGGGACAAAACAGTGACCAGGTCGGTTTCGGGCCGGCCCAGAAGATGGCGGTAAGTCACCAAACCGATCCGGGCGGCGTCGGTCAACTCGGCCGCTCTGCCACCGGCCAACAGCCGATCGGTCATCAACCCGGCACAGAGCAGATCTTCCAAGCCCGGTTCGCCGTTGGTCCCGGCACAAAAAAAGACCACCTCTTCCTTGGCCAGCAGATAAGAACTGGTCCGCCCGGCATTAAGGAAGGAGCCGATCAAAATCTCAGCGGCGTGTTCCGCTTCAAGCAAAGCCCGGGTACCGTTGGAGGTTGTCAGGATAATTCTTTGGCCGGCGACAGTTTCCGCCGTGTATTCCAGCGGTGAATTCCCCAGATCAAAACCGGAGATTTTCAGGCCTTGCCGTTCACCCCCGGTCAAACAATCGGACCCCAGTTGTCGCCGGAACAAGGCCGCCGTTCCCGGGTCGGCCACCGGATAAATGGCTAGACATCCGTTGGTCAAAGCCGTCACAATCGTGCTGGTTGCCCGTAAAACGTCAATCACGACCACTGTTTTCCCGTGAAAGTCGCGCCGCCCTTTATTACCGGCGGCAAAGATGAGGTCAATTTTCATGCTGTCATCCCACTCCACAATTCATGCTGTCGATCCTTGCTGGTCTTTGGCAAAAACAACCGAACGTCATTAGCAGCCACGTTCCTAGCGGTAAGCCTCCGTTAAAAGTTCAATCTCCCGCGGGTGCAGACGCCAGTAGGGTCCGGAAAACTCCCCGGGGAGCGTCCCGGTGTGCAAATCCTCCTGTAGGTTCAAGTCTTTAAAGAAAAAATACAACCCAAGCAGTTCGGGAAATTGCAGATCGGTCTGGAGATAATCCCGGCTGATCCGGATTAGTTCTGGAAAGCGTCCTAGGACCCGGAGGAACGTCTCCTTCTCCTGTAGTTTATTGGCCAACGCCGCCAGAAACTGTTGTTGCCGGCGGGTCCGGGTAATATCACCAAGGGCATCCCGGCGAAAGCGTACATAGCCCAAGGCCTGGTTCCCGGTGAGGACCTGCCGGCCCGGCAGTAAATCAATGCGCAAACCGGCACTTCGGTCCTCATAAAGCATTCTCCGGTCCACGGTGACCTCAACCCCGCCCACCAGATCCACAATCCCCTCAAAGCTGCGGAAGTCAAGCATCACATAGCGGTCAACCGGTAATTCCATGATCTTTTCCACTAAGGTTTTGGTAAGCTCATAGCCGCCGTAAACGTGGGCCATATTGATCCGTTCCATGCCGACCCCGGGGATCTCGATCAAGCTGTCCCGGGGAATGGAAAAAAGCGCCGCCCGGCCCAGCGCCGGACGTACGGCCAAAAAAAGAATGGTATCCGTCCGCGGACGTTCCAGTTCACCTTGGTCATTATAGTTCGGCTCATCGACCCCCAAAAGTAAAATGTTGGTCGGGGTTTGGAGAAACTTTTCGGCCCCGCTTTGCCACCGGTGCAGCGTCCAGTACAGGGTTAACTGCCCGAAAAAGAGCAAAGCCACCGCCGCCACCAGCAACTTTTGGGCTGGACCGGGTCGAGTCTTCGGGGAACCAAAGAAAAGTTGCATGCCAACACCCTCCTTTGCTTACCGTACGTGCGAAAACTTAACCTTCGTTCTTCGGTTCTTCTCCTGCTCCAACTGGCGCATTTTCTTCGGTTTCTTCCGTAGCCTTCGTTTCATCGGGATTGGTTTGCCTGGATTGATCTGTTTCATCCTGGGAGTCGCCGTCTCCCTGGTCCGCCGGTGCGGGCGCATCCTCCGGCGCGGGGAGTTCGGCCCCGGTGAGGAGCGCTTCAAATTCCGGCGCTTCGAGCGTCTCTTTCTCCAGGAGCGTCCGGGCGACCCGGTCCAATTTCTCCCGGTGGGTAGTGAGGATCTCCTCGGCCCGCTTATAGGCCTGGTCGATCATCAACCGCATCTCCCGGTCAATACTGGCCGCCACTTCTTCACTGTAGTTTTTATCCCTGGAGATATCCCGCCCAAGGAAGACCAGTTCCTCGTGGCCGTGCCCAAAGGTCATCGGCCCCAACTCCTCACTCATCCCGTACTCCATAATCATCTTCCGCACGAGTTTGGTGGCCCGTTCCAGATCGTTGCGGGCACCGGTGCTGATCTCACCCAGGGCGATCGCTTCCGCCACCCGCCCGCCCAGTAAAAAGACGATGTTTTCCGTAAGTTCGGTCCGGGTCGCATAGTTTTTATCCTCCAAGGGCAAGGCCAAGGTATAGCCGCCGGCCCGTCCCCGGGGGATAATGGAAACTTTATGAATCGGGTCAACCGTGGGTAGATAGTGACCAACCACCGCATGGCCCGCCTCGTGGTAGGCCGTGATTTCCCGTTCTTTCTCGCTCATAATCCGGCTTTTCCGTTCCGGGCCGGCGATCACCCGCTCGATTGCTTCCTCGCAATCTTTCATCGTGATCAGCTGCTGGTTTTTGCGGGCGGCCAGCAATGCCGCTTCATTCAGCGTATTGGCCAGGTCGGCACCGGTAAATCCAGGGGTCCGCCGGGCCAGGACTTTGAAATCGATGGCCGGATCCAGCTTTTTCCCCTTGGCGTGGACGCGCAAAATCTCTTCCCGTCCCTTGATATCGGGAATGTCCAACACCACCTGGCGGTCAAAGCGCCCGGGCCGCAGCAGGGCCGGGTCCAAGACGTCGGGGCGGTTGGTGGCCGCCAGCACGATAATGCCGACATTCGGTTCAAACCCGTCCATCTCCACAAGGAGCTGGTTCAAAGTTTGTTCCCGTTCGTCATGGCCTCCGCCCAGTCCCGCCCCCCGTTGCCGGCCAACCGCGTCGATCTCGTCAATAAAGACGATACAAGGGGCATTTTTCTTCGCGTTGTCAAATAGGTCGCGGACGCGGGAAGCGCCCACACCAACAAACATCTCGACAAAATCGGAGCCGCTAATACTGAAAAAAGGCACCCCGGCTTCACCGGCCACCGCCTTAGAAAGCAACGTCTTGCCCGTCCCCGGGGGGCCAACCAAAAGGACACCCTTGGGAATCCGCGCCCCCAGTTCGGTAAAACGCCGCGGTTGTTTCAAAAACTCGACGATCTCAACCAATTCTTCCTTCGCTTCATCGGCACCAGCCACATCTTCAAAGGTGACCTTGGTTTTCCCCTCGGCCGTATAGAGGCGCGCCCGGTTTTTCCCGAACGAGATCGCCTTGTTCCCCGAACTTTGCATCTGGTTGATCAGGAAAAACCACAAACCGACAAAAATTAAGATCGGGAGCAAGTTCGGGATGATCATGGACCACCATGGTTCGGTCTTTTGCTGGTAGACCCTCTCCACGCCGGCCCGGTTCAGCGGCACTTCATAGATCTCCGGCGCCAAAGTCGGACTGGGTCCCTGCGCCACAAAATCCCTGACTTCTTTCCCATTAACCGAATATTTCCCTTCAATCTGGCCGTCGGTATAAACGGTCACTTTGAGCACATCACCCCGTTCAACCCGGGCCAGAAATTGATCCCATGTCCAAGTCTCCGCGTTGTTATTAGCGCCAAAAAAAGTCCATAAAACAAATAAGGAGATTGAAACTAAGACTAGGTAAAAGACTAGTTCCCTCGCAAAACGCAAAAGATAAGCCCCCTCTCGAGGTGAAAAATGTCATAGGTTAAATTATACCATAGCCGTTTCTTTTCGACAACTCTACCGGTACGGCCGGTACTGTAGATAAAGCACCCGCCGGGTCCGGGTGGTAACCTTCCCCCGCTCCGCCGGGCGCAGACCCAATACTCCCAAAATCCGGTCTTCGCCGTCGACCAACAGGGGATAGGCGCTCCGCTCGTGACGGGGGATCTTCGCCCCGATCAACAGATCCTTCACTTTTTTGCTGCCACCCAAACCCAAGGGTTGGAAACGGTCCCCCGGTTTCCGCGGCCGCAAGAACAAAGGGAAAGTAAGCTGGTCGGCATCGAAATAGAATTCATTCGGCGCCACACAGTTCCAGTCCGCCGGGAGCGCGTCCACCGTCAACCAACGGCTTTCGACCTCGCCGATCCGGGCCGGTAAAACCGTCACCCCGGGCACGGTCAGCATCAGCCGTTCCCATCGCTCCTGGGCCTCCCCTTGGGCACGATTCCCCGCTGCTACCGGCGCCGGACCAAGCCAGACCGCCTGCCCTTCTTTGCAAGCGGTTATTCCACCGGGCAGGTCAATCCGCTTCCCCGGCGGCCCGGTGAGGAGCCCGAGAAAAGCTTCCGAATGGGTAAACTCCAAGTAAGCATCGGTCTTGGTTAAGGAAAAAAAAAGCCAACGAAAGAGCAACCTTTGGACGGCCGTGAACAACTGGCGCCAGGCGGTGACCGGTACCAAATAGCCCCCGTTCCGGTTGGGCGTTAACCGGCCATCCGGCTGCAACAACCCCCAGCGCGCCAAAACCTCCCGGCCCAACGCGGCCAAGACGTCTTGCCATTCGCGACAGATCACCGCAGTCTCTCTTAACCTTCCTCGGAGCCCCGGTTGATATTCCTCTTCCAGATACGGCAGCAACTGATGGCGCAGGCGGTTCCGAAGATAAACCGGCTTTTGGTTGGAAGCATCTTCCGCCCATGACAAGTTTCGACGCCGCGCGTAAGCCAGAATCTCCGCCCGCCCGACTTCGAGCAAAGGCCGGACGTAACGGTCCCGTACCGGTGGAATTCCGGCCAAGCCCTCCGGGCCGGCCCCCGCCAAAAACCGCATCAAAACCGTCTCCACTTGGTCATCGGCCTGATGGCCCAGGGCAATTTTTTCGTACCCGTGCTGATCGGCAGTGCGGGCCAGCAAGCGGTACCGCTCCCGGCGGGCGACAACCTGCAGAGAACCATGGCCCGCCGCGGTCTGCAGATCACAATCCGGACGGGTGATAAAACAGGGCAGATCGTGGGCGGCGGCATAACGGGCCACCAGCGCCGCCTCTTCTTCGGCTTCCGGCCGTAATCCATGGTTCAAATGGAAAACCGCCAGCTTCAACCGGAGCGGCAGTTGCAGCAGCACGGTCAGGAGCACCATCGAATCAACGCCACCGGAGACTGCCACCAGGACCTTTTCCCCGGCGGAAAGCATCCGGTAACGCCGGATCGTTGCCAATACGCGCTTTTCAAAGCCGTCCATGCCTTCACCTATCTACAGAAACGTCTTTATTCCTAAATAAGTTTCGCATAACCCCTTTATTATCCTGTTAAAGTTTGAAGAAATTAAGATTAAACCCCATTCCGTCCCCAGCACTTTACCAATTGCCAGGTTAAGGTAAGGTTAGTATAAATCAAAATCAAACCCGGCGGTCGCCGGCAGCCGCAATTTGCAGGACGATAATCGAAAGGTCATCATTAATCTCCCCACCCGCTTCAATACAGGCCAGTTGCAGTAGATATCGACTGAGGGGTTCCGCCGCGTTTTCCCCGTTGCGTTTCAAGGCTTTCAAAATCCAGTCTTCCTGAGCCGTCCCGAGCGTTGCCACCCCGTCGCTGACCATCACCACCAGGTCCCCATCGTCCAAAAAGTCACGGTAATATTCGGGCTCGACCTGCGGGACGATCCCCAGCGGTAAGGAAGCAGACCGGATCACCTGAACTTCCCGGCCTTTCTTCACATAAGTCGGGGCCGAACCGACTTTAAAGAGCTCCACTTCCCCGGTGATCCGGTCAAAGAGTAAGAGATCAAGGGTGGTAAAATCCTCTTCGGGCGTGGCCATCAACAGTAAGGAGTTCAAACTTTGCAGGGCAAAACTTTTGTCGAAGCCCGCCGCCAACATCTTCTCCATCAACTTGACGGCCGTCCGGCTGATCCGGGCGGCAGCCGCCCCCACCCCCATGCCGTCACCGAGTAAGGCTAAATACAGATCCTCCCGGAGCAGCCGCATCCGTTGCGAATCGCCGGACACCCGGTTCCCCTTTTTCGGGACTTGCACCACCGCGGACCGCACCATATACTCCGGCTCCGGGGCTAAACAAAAGAAGCACCGGTCTTTGCCGTCCCGGCCGCACTCCCCACTGGTTACCGCCAGGCGCCAGCCCAGCGTCTTGGCAAGGAGGGGGGCAACCACCAGACGGCATTCCCGGGCACCGCCACAAGCCTTTTTCTCCACCATCAGACGGGTCCGCCCGTAATTCCCGCCGGAGAGAAAACTGATTTGAGCCCCCTGCACGCCCGCCCGCCGCAAAATACGGCTCAGTTTTTGTTCCCGGCGCGGCACCGAATCCAACTGAACAGCGGTGGTCTCCACCAACTGGTGCAAAAACCCGGCCACGCCGGTTAGCCGTTCGGCCAGAAAAAATTGGGCTTCGGCATACCGCCGGCGCCAATAATGACCGGTCCGCTCCTGCTCCATCACCAGGTTGACCGTGGTGAGGAGGGATTGTTTCTGCACACATTCGGCCGCCAAGTACCCTTTTAGGTGTGCAAGGCTGACTTTAACCCCCATTTCCGCCCAACCGAGCAACGTAAAGAGTTCGCGGTAGGTTTGGTAGAACCGTTCTTGCCAACACTGCTCATATTTGGGGCAATGAAGGCAATTCTGCGCCGCAATCTCTTGAAAGACCGCAAAGGCTTCCTCCTTGCCGGCACCGGCTTCCGCAGCCGCCACCGGCTGGAAGGTCCGCCCTAGTTCCTGAAAGAAACTACCCAGTCCGCGCAGGCGCGCCGCACTTTCCGCCCACAGGAAGCGGATCTTATTGTCGACCGCCGCTCCCGCCAAACCCGCTGTGAAATATTTTTCCCAGCGCCCCAAAGTTGCGGGAGGAATAACGAAGTAGGCCAGCAGAGCCAAGAGCCCCTGGCCTAATTCGACCCACAAGGCCGGCACCGTCCGCCACCAAACGGCACAGACCACCGTTGGCAAAATAACGGCTGGTACAACCCGTCCCTTACCCGGGAGCGGTAAGACGGCCATCAATAGACTACTCCCTCCGATCCAGGGGAGGTGCCATGGTTTGGCTTGTCCCAAGGCCAGATCAGTCAAGAGAAAGACCATACTCAGGGTCACACCGGTCAGCACAGCCGGCCGGGGACTGGCCACCATCAAAACAATAAACAAAAAAAGATAATGCAACCGGGCCGGCCCGCCCACGCCCCCCCAGCGGCTGACTTGGGCTAGGCCTAAATAAAAGATTAAAACCAGTAACCAGACGGTTAATACGTTCCGTTCTTTGGTTTGCTTCACCTTTTCCATCCACCACAACCCCCGTCCCGCGATTTTTACCAGTCCATCAACCCCTTTATTATAACAATCTTTTCCTTTTATTTATGTCGACTTCTCCTTGATCAAAAAACCGCCTTTTTCCGGCTTTATCCGCCGCTTTCTTGGTCCCGGCAACGGACGGAGGGCCATAGGGACCAGGATGGTCAAAGCAAAGCAGCCGTAAAACGGATACACTGTCTGCAATAACCGGGCAAAACCAAACCGACTAACCAAGGCCGCCAACACCAGAATGAACGCCAATTTCCATGGATAAGCCCGGCCTTGCACCAGCCGGAACCGGGAGACCAGTCCGTAAAGATTCGCCACCAGGCTGGTGAACAACTCCCCCCAGAGCACAAAGGAATAAAAAAACGGCCACCCCCAGCGCCAGTTTTGCGTCAGAAAAAGGATAGGTAGCTCAATACCGTGAAAATCGTAGTTTTTCAGCACCAGATGGAATAGAAACGCCAACACGCTTAAGGATAATCCCCCCAGCAGCCCGCCGCCCATAAGCAGCCTGGGGTCCGGTTCCAAGCGGTGGAGGGTGACCAACACCGGCAGGGCCAGGATTAAATTATAGGCACTGTACTGCAGCGCAACCCAAAACCAACTTCCGCTCACCGGTCCGGCCGCCACCGGTGGAACCGGCACCCCCACTCCGCCCAGGTTTAGTAACAACCCCGTCAGCCCCAGCAAGGGCACGACCAAAGTATTTACCCCCTTGAGACCGGCCAGTGGTTTGAGCAGCACCAAGATACCGCCGAGCACCGCCGCCCCCGTCCCCAACACCCAACTCCAACCAAAGGCGGCCGTCACCGCACCGGCGCCGGCCAACATAATTCCAACCAGCAAAAATAAAAAGACCGTCAGCATTAGATCACAGCCCAAAGCGTACTGGCGTCCGACAACCGCGCCGAAGAAATCCAAGTAGGAGCGGGCGGCGATGCGTCTTCCCCATTCCATGGCTTTAACCCCCAGCCCGGCAAAGATGACACCCGACAGGAGCAGCCCCCAGGTCCCCCCTGCCTGGTACCGGGAGAAAAAATACCAGATCTCTTGCCCGGAGGCAAAACCGGCCCCCACGACGGTCCCGATGTAAATAAAGGCGATAACCAGCATCCGGCCAAGCCGCTCCAACCTAATCCCTCCGCCACAACCGCCGCCACCAGTAAGCACGCCGGATCCGCTCCCGTGGGTACAGTTCAACCCAATCCACCTCCTGACCTTGAAAATAAAAACTAAGCCGCCCGACGGTGGTTCCGGCTTTGACCGGCAAGAGTAATGCCCCCGGATCCAGGTGGACACGGCATTGTGCTTCCCCTTCTTTCCCCTTGGGCAACACCACCATCAGGTCCCGGCGGGGGTAGAGCGCCACCTGCGCCGGATTCCCCTGCCGAACAGCAATCTTGGCCACCGGAGTTCCCGCCTTCGCCAGGAGTTTGAGGGAAAAATGGTTAAAGCCGTACTCTAAAAGCCGGGCGGCCTCCCCCCAACGGTCGGGACTGTTTAAAACTACGGCAATAAACCGCCGCCCGTCACGGGTCGCCGAGGCGACCAGACAGTAACCCGCCCGGTTGGTCGTCCCGGTTTTTACCCCATCCGCACCGGCAAAGGACCAAAGTAAACGGTTGGTATTCCGCACCGTCCTGGTTTTGACCCCTTGGTACCACTCTACGGCTTCCTCCCGCGTTCCCACGAGCCGGACAAATTCGGGAAGGCCAAAAGCATACCTGGTCATTAACGCCAAATCAAAGGCGCTGCTATAATGGTTCGGGGCCGTGAGGCCATGAGCATTGCAAAAATTGGTATTGAACGCTCCGATCTCCCGGGCTTTCATATTCATCAACCGGGCAAAATTCTGTTCCGATCCGCCAATGTGCTCCGCCAAGGCAACGCTTCCGTCATTGGCCGAACGTAACATCACCCCTTCCAATAACTCCTGCAGGACGATCTTGTCCCCTGCTTGCAACCCAAGACGGGAACCCCCGGTCCGGGCCGCCCTTGGGCTCACCGTCACCACCGCATCAGGATCCCCTTTCTCCAACGCGACAATGGCGGTCATGATCTTTGTCGTACTGGCCGGGGCTTTCCGGACGTGCTCATTCTTGGCGTACAGAATCATCCCGCTGACGGCTTCCACCAGAATGGCGGCACCCGCGTTGATCCGGGGTGGCGGGACCACCGTTGGCAGATAAACAAGGGGTGGATAACGTTCCACCCGGCGGTAACCGCCGCCAACGGGTAATTCCATCCCCAGCCGTGCGCCGGCCAACAGTAATAAGAGCACTCCGCCCACGCCAAGCAACCAGCACCAGGGTTTTGTTCCCGCGCGTAAAAGACTTCTCCTCATGGGCCCACCCCTTTTACCCTCCATTTTTATGCGCTTTCCCCCGTTTAAATGCTGGTTTGCTTCGGTTCGGGGATAAAAAAAAGGACCCTAACGGGTCCAGTTGTCTCGGATCACTTGTTCGTTCCGTCTCAGAGGGCGGGATAGATCAAAATGACCCGCCAAAGTCTCCACCGGTTGGCCTTCAATTAGAATCCGTACCGCCTCCACCTCCGGAAACTTGGTCAAGGTATTCACCACCGACCAGACGACAAGGGCTTCTCCCCACGAGCCCCGGTCGATCCGCACCGCTTCCTGGGAAAGGTCCACCACGGCCAGGCCGTCTTTAATCTCCAGGTTGCGGACGGTGGTCGCGGGCGGCAGTACCGGTTGCAGCCCCGCCATCGCCGGACCTTTGATCAACTCCCGCAGCGCCGCTTTTTCCGGCTCCAAAGTCGGGGTGATCGTCCGTACTTCCGGGACCAACAAACTTTGTCCTTCCTCATCCCCGATAAAATAGAGCGCTACTTTCCAGGGCGTATTCCCTGTTAAACCAGCCGTCTCCACCTGCAGCGTCGCGAGCTCACTTTGGACTTGGCGCAGTGCAGCCCGCTGGGTTAAGAAACCGTAAGCACCGAACAGGACCGCCAACACCATGCCGCCGACAAAGGCCAACAGAAGCCCTTTCCATTCCGGCTTGAGCATCAGCTTAAATTTCTTCATCGCCACGCCTCTTAATAACGGAGGTAAAGACCCACGTCCCACTGCCCGTCAAAGTCCTGCCCGACGGTCAGCCCAGTTTCCAGGTGATTGGGCCAGGTTTTGTAGACGGTCGTTTGGTGGCAAAATTCTCCTTCCACCCCGATGTGGGGTTGGACCCGGATCCCGAAACTTTTGGGCAACCGCCAATTCAGATCCAGCTCTACAAAGAGTTCGGGTTCATGGTCCTCCGCTAAATTGTATTCACCCTGTGCCCCCGCCAGGAGGTAGTGGTTGTACCCGATCCCAATCTGGAGCCCCACAAGGTAATCCACGTATTTGTCACCGCTCTCCGCCGGCAGAATGGTGTTCACTTCCGAAACGAAATGGAGGTTCTGGTTTAAAGGAATATTGGCTTGACCGCCAACCAGATACTGCTCGTCGGTCAGATCGTAACCGGCCTGGAAAGCAAACCGGTCCCCCGGTGTCAGCAGAAGCCGGGTTTGCCACCGGTTCCCCGTTATGGCACGGAGCCCCAGGTCCCGGTAGGCCAGGTCAAAACCGACGACCGCATTCACCTGGTAACCCACTTGAAATTGGACTTGATCCTGCAAGGAATAGGAAACCGTCCCGGACCACGGTGTCGCCGCGGCCACTGGCCGGCCGGCGCCAAAGACCGCTCCCCAAATTAATACCCCAATCAGTGCCACGTGCAGTTTGCTTAATTTACGCACAGCGATCCCTCCTAATCATCGCTTCTATTTCGGGGCGAAAGGCCGCAATTCCTTTTCTCGCCGCCGTTTATTTAATGGGTTCGCTGGATAATTTTGTTTATGCCGATCCTTCCAGGGCCGCCCGGATCAGCCGTTCACCTTCCTTTAGCGCTTCGTCCAGTTGCGCCACGTTTTTCCCGCCCGCCTGGGCCAGCTCCGGCCGGCCGCCTCCGCCGCCGCCGGCTATGGCCGCTACCTGCTTAACCAGCGCCCCAGCTTGAAGTTTCCCCGTCAAGTCCTTGGTGACCCCAGCCACAAAGTTGACCTTCTCACCCTGGACGGCACCAAGCAGAATCGCGCCGGAGCGGTATTTATCCTTAAACCGGTCGACATTCTCCCGCATGAAATCCAGCGACGCCGCCGTCATCTTCGCTACCAGATAGTGGTGGCCGCCGATGGTTTTCACCGCCGCAAAGATCTCCTCCCCTTCCGCCAACGCCGCTTTCCGGGCGATCGTCTCCAACTCTTTCTTTAACTTCGCCTCGGTCGCCAGCAAGGCGCGGACCTTCTCGGCAAGCTGGGCCGGTTCCGTCTGCAAAAGGCCGGCGAGCTCTTTAAGCAGATCCCGTTCACTGGCGGCCAATTCCAAAGCGGCCCAACCGGTAACGGCCTCGATCCGGCGCACCCCCGTCGCCACGCTACCTTCGTTGATGATCCGGAAAGCCATAACCTCGGCGGTATTGCGCACATGGGTTCCCCCGCAAAGTTCCAGACTGTAATCGCCCACCGCCAGCGTGCGCACCCGGTCGCCATACTTCTCACCAAAGAAGGCCAGGGCACCCCGGTCCAAGGCAGTCTGGTAGTCGGTCTCTTCGGCCCGCACCGGCAGGGCGGCAAAGATCCGTTGGTTGACTTCCTTTTCCATCTGGCGCAGCTGGTCCTCATCCACCCGTTGGTAATGGTTGAAGTCAAAACGCAACCGGTCGGGGGCAACCAGGGAACCGGCCTGCTGGACATGGGTGCCCAGCAAGCGCCGGAGCGCTGCGTGCAACAGATGGGTGGCGGTGTGGTTCGCCGCCGTCATCTTCCGCCGCGCTTCATCTACCAGCAGGGTGTAGCTGACCGCTTTCCGGGGAAACTCCCCTTTTTTCACGACCAAATGGACGATCTTATCCTGTTCCTTCTGGGTGTCAACCACCGGAAACTCTACAAAGGACCCGGGGGTGACCTCCACCCGGATCCGTCCGGTATCACCCACTTGTCCCCCGCCGGCGGCGTAAAACGGGGTTACCGCAAAGACCAGCCGGAAATGCTCATCATCGGACCCGATCATCCTTAGCTCGGTGGTTGCTTGCAATTGTTCGTAACCAACAAAAGTGGAATGGGGTCCGTCCGTAACCACTTCCCAACGCACATCCGTTTCTTCACTGCTCACCCGGCTGCCAGCTCGGGCCCGTTCCCGCTGGGCTTCCATCAAGCGGTTAAACTCGTCCAGTTCCACTTCGAGCCCCTCTTCCGCCGCCATCAGCTGCGTCAAATCCAAGGGGAAGCCGTATGTATCATACAGTTTAAAGGCCTCACGGCCCGGGATCACCTTTTCGCCTTTTTCCCGTAAGCACCGGCTCAAGTCGGCAAACAACGCCAACCCCTTGTCCAAAGTCCGGCCGAACGCTTCCTCCTCGGCCAGGATCACCCGGGAACAATGTTCCGCGTGCTCTTTGAGCTCCGGGTAAGCCTCACCCATCTCCCGCACAACCACCGGGACCAAACGGTGGAGGAGCGGCTCCTGCGCCCCCAGCGTCCGGGCAAAGCGGGACGCCCGGCGCAGAATCCGGCGCAGTACATAACCCCGCCCTTCATTGGCGGGAAGCGCCCCGTCGGCGATGGCAAAGGTCAGTGCACGGATATGGTCGGCGACCACCCGGACCGCCACCCGTTCTTCTTCCCGGTCCTGACCGGCACCGGTCAGGTCCAGGATCTCCCGGATGAGCGGAGTGAACAGATCCGTGTCATAGTTGGAGATTTTTCCTTGTAAGACGGCCACAATCCGCTCGAACCCCATGCCGGTATCCACGTGTTTCGCCGGCAACTCCTCCAGCGTCCCGTCGGCTTTGCGGTTGTACTGGATGAAAACCAGGTTCCACAGTTCAACGTAACGCCCGCAATCGCCGTTCACCCGGCACTGGTGCCCGGGGACATGCCCCTTGTCGCAAGCCGCCGGCCCCAGGTCAAAATGGATCTCCGAACAGGGACCGCACGGACCGGTCTCCCCCATCTCCCAGAAATTTTCCTTGTCACCAAAACGCATAATCCGGTCGGCCGGCAAGGGCGTCAGTTCCCGCCACAAGGCTGCCGCTTCGTCATCGGTCTGATGTACCGTGGCGTACAGGCGGTCAATGGGCAGACCCCAGACCTCCGTCAACAACTCCCAGGCCCACTCGATCGCTTCCCGTTTATAATAGTCCCCAAAGGACCAGTTCCCCAACATCTCAAAGAAAGTATGGTGGTAGGTGTCGCGGCCCACTTCATCCAGGTCATTATGTTTTCCGCTCACCCGTAGGACCTTTTGGGAGTTGGCCGCCCGCTTATAGGGGCGGGTCCCCGTCCCGAGGAAAACATCTTTAAACTGGTTCATCCCGGCGTTGGTAAAGAACAACGTCGGGTCGTCGGCCGGGATCAACGACGAGCTGCGGACAAAGGTGTGTCCCCGGTCAGTAAAAAACCGCACAAACTCACTGCGGATCTCGTTGGCTTTCTTCATCACTGATCGCTCCTTATTCTGGTCAACCATCTTCCGCCGCACCGCCTGTTAGGCCACCGGCACGCATGCCTGGTCGGCGCGGCTTTGATGGTAGTCTTTGCTATTTAGTCATTTATGATTAATTCTACAAAAAAAGGGCCGCCCCTGCAAGGGGGGAGGCCCAGGGAGTTGATCGTCAAACCGGTTTATTGTCCCGCCCGGTTTTGAAAGAAGGCCAACGCTACGTCGGGGAAGAGAATGTAGGAGAGGACGTCCTCCTCGCTAAGCTGACCAAAGCCTTTCTCCGCCAACTCTTGGCGCGCCGCTTCGATCCGCGGTTCCAAGAGATCGGCTGGACGGCAAGTAATCGGTTCTTCATCCCCGATGATCAGCTTTTTGACTTCCGGATCGATTGGTGCCGGGGGACGACCATAGTAACCACGGACGTAATCTTTGATCTCTTTCGGCACCACGCTGTAGCGTTTTCCGGTCAGGACGTTCAGCACCGCCTGGGTGCCCACCATCTGACTGGTTGGCGTCACTAACGGCGGATAACCCAGTTCGGCCCGGGTCCGCGGTACCTCGGCCAGCACCTCTTCGTAACGGTGCAGCGCATTCTGGCTCTTCAACTGGTTCACCAGATTGGAGATCATCCCGCCCGGAATCTGGTAGGAAAGGACCGCCGTATCAACCTTGCGCGGTGGATCCAGATCCTTGTATGCCGCACTAAGCTCTTTGAAGTGCTGGTTGACCGGGGCAATTTTCGCCAGATCCAGACCCGTATCGTAGGCCGTACCCTGCAGTGCCGCCACCAGCGACTCGGTGGGTGGTTGGGAGGTCCCCATCGCCAAAGCGGAAAGAGCGGTGTCAACCACATCAGCGCCCGCCTCGATCGCTTTCAAGTAGGTCATCGAGGCCATCCCGCTGGTATAGTGACAATGGAGCTGAACCGGGAGTCCCACTTCAGCCTTGAGCCGTTTGACCAGCTCTTCGGCAACATAGGGCATCAACAGCCCGGCCATGTCCTTGATGCAGATCGAGTCGGAACCCATCTCCTTCAGTTTCTTGGCCAGCGCCACATAGGAGTCGATGTCGTGGACCGGACTGATCGTATAACTGATCGTTCCTTGGACGTGGGCCCCGACCTCTTTACAGATACGGATGGCCGTCTCCATATTCCGCGGATCGTTCAGGGCGTCAAAGATCCGGAAGATCTGAATCCCGTTCTCTTTCGCCTTCACACAAAAGGCCCGGACCACATCATCGGGATAGTGGCGATAACCGAGCAAATTCTGCCCGCGCAGCAACATCTGGAGGGGCGTCTTCTGGATCGCCTTGCGTAAAAGCCGCAGCCGGACCCAGGGGTCTTCATTCAAAAAGCGCAGGCAGGTGTCGAAGGTCGCGCCCCCCCAGGCTTCCAACGAATGGTAACCCACTTCATCTATGGCGGCTGCTACTTTCAGCATGTCATCGGTTTTCATCCGTGTCGCCCAGAGGGACTGGTGGGCGTCGCGGAAAATGGTTTCGGTGATTCCCACTTTACGTGCCATTAAATCTTTCACCTCTTGTTTTAGAATCAGACCGGTAACCGGATTCAAACCGGAAACGGTTTTAAGTCAATACCGGACAACTAGCCTAGACGGGACAATAAGATCCCCGCGGCCACCGCCGAACCGATCACCCCGGCCACATTCGGCCCCATCGCGTGCATGAGCAGGTAATTCCCAGGATTTTCCTCGGCCCCGACCTTCTGCACCACCCGGGCCGCCATCGGCACCGCCGAGACACCGGCCGCACCAATCAACGGGTTAATTTTACCCCCGCTCAGTTTACACATGAGCCGCCCAAATAACAAGCCGCCAATGGTGCTAAAGGCGAACGCCGCCAAACCCAGCAGGATAATACCAATGGTTTGAGCGGTTAAAAACTGGTCGGCGCTGGTCTTCGCCCCTACCGATAAACCCAGGAAAATAGTGACAATATTGATCAGTTCATTCTCGGCCGTTTTCGACAACCGGTCTGCTACCCCGGAAACCCGGAGGAGGTTGCCGAGCATCAAAGAACCCAGCAGCGGTGCCGCCGACGGCAGCAAGAGAGAACCAACCGCTGTCACAATAATCGGAAAGAGAATCTTCTCCTTCTGCGAAACGGGACGGAGTTGCTCCATCACAATTTGCCGCTCTTTCTTCGGCACAATCAACCGCATAAGAGGCGGTTGGATAAAAGGAATCAAAGCCATATAAGAATAGGCGGCGATGGCGATTGGTCCTAACAGTTCCGGCTTCAAACGGCTGGTCAAAAAGATCGCCGTGGGTCCATCCGCCCCACCGATGATCCCGATCGACGCCGCCGCTTTTAGATCAAAGCCCAAAAGAATGGCTCCGAGCAAAGCGGCAAAGATCCCAAGCTGAGCAGCGGCTCCCAACAAAATACTCTTGGGGTTGGCCAGCAACGGGCCAAAATCAGTCATTGCCCCGACCCCAAGGAAGATCAGGGGTGGATAGATTCCATGCTCTACACCCTGGTATAAGTAGTAGAGCAACCCCCCGGGGCGCAATTCCCCGTTGACGACCGAAGGGGCCTCCATCAGGCCCGCCAATGGCAGGTTGGTCAGCAACGCCCCAAAAGCAATCGGTAGTAACAACAATGGTTCATACTTTTTCACGATAGCCAAGTACATCAAGAAAAAAGAGACCAAAATCATCAAACCTTGCCCCAGGGTCATGCCCGCCAGACCGCTGGTCATCAAGAGCGCTTCTAAATTCTTCAGCATGGCAGCCGACCCCCTCTACGACCGGAGGGACAATAATGGATCACCAGTATTAACCGTATCCTTCGGTTTGACGAAGATCTGGCCAACCGTTGCGTCTTCGGGGGCAACAATTTCGTTTTCCATCTTTAACGCTTCCAGTGTCAAGAGCACCTGGCCTTTTTTAACCTTGTCCCCTGGTTTCACATTAATCTGTAAGATCGTGCCACCCAACGGCGCCGGTAATGGCTTTTCACCGGCCGCCACCGCCGGGCTGGCCGAAACTGCGGCTGGTGCGGGGGCCGGCGCAGATGCTGTCGGCGCGGCAGTGGCACCTGTATTCCCTTGCGCAACTTCTTCCACACTTACTTCATAAACCTTCCCGTTAACCGTTACTTTAAAATACTGCATCTTCTCAAAATCCTCCCCGTTTGTTGTTTTTATCTAAACTCAACTGGACCAACTCGCTTTATGGTCCATTTTAGCGCGCGGCCAAGGCACCGGCGATCGCCGCCACCATTTCTTCCTCCTCTGCTCCAGTAGCAGCTAACGGCGTAACCCGGACCACCGCCTGTTGACCGGCCGGAAGAACCTTGCCTAGAGCAGCCATAATGGCCACCAGTTCGGCATCGCCCAGTTCCGTGGAGGGCTCCTGCGCCAACTGTGGCGAAGGAACAGCGGGTTCGGCCTCCGTCTCCGCTTGCCTGGCAATCAGCGTTGAAGTCGCCTTCATAATGTACATCAAAAGGATCAGGACCAGAAAGGTCGTCAACATTCCCGTGATGAGCAGTTCAACTCCGACGGCAAGATTACTCACTTATGTTCCTCCTTCTCTCTTTCTTTCCCACACCCGAAACACGGAAAAACCCGGTAAAAAACCGGTAACCACCGGCTCTTTTCTACTTTTATCTGGCAATATTAGCCAAAAGACCATATTCCCCCTATTCCCCTAAATCCTACAAGATGTCAAGGCGAAAATCAAGGAACTATCTGTTACAATTTGGTTTTAAATCACTTTCAAAATTTAAGGTTCCACTTTTGCAGGTTTTTATCGATTTTCCGCGAAAGATAATGTGAATTTGCACTAAGGAGGTGTCGAATAATTATGCCCCTTTTAAGCCTGAAAAAAGCCCCCCCCGCCACCTGTTCGGTCACCGTCACCAAAGTCCAGACCAAACGGGACTGGCGGGTCTTTATCAACCTTCCCTGGCTCCTTTATAAAAACGACCCCTACTGGGTGCCGCCGCTCAAATCCGAAATGTGGGATACAGTCAACCCAAAAAAAAATCCCCTGATGAAGCTGGGCCCCTACCAGTACTTCATCGCCTGGATGAACGGACAACCCGTAGGGCGGATCGGGACCGGCATCGATGAGAAACTGAACCGGGAAAAAAACAAAAAAGAAGGGTACATCACCCTCTTCGAATCAATCAACGACTATCAGGTCGCCAAGGAACTGTTCGACCACGCAACGGCCTGGTTAAAGGAGCGGGGCATGACCGCCGTAACCGGCCCCCAGTCCCCGTCCAACGGCGATGATTACCGGGGGTTGCTGATTAAAGGGTTCGACTCGGAACCGGTCCTGTTGAACTCCTATAACCCCCCCTACTACGTTGACTTCTTTGAACGCTACGGTTTTACCAAGTTCTTTGACCGCTACGCCTTTTATTACGACCTCTCCAAGCCGGTCACCAAGCGGTTCGAAGAATCCGTCGCCGCACTCAAGAAACGGTACCGCTTTACCACCCGTAACCTTGATCTGAGAAACCTGGATCGAGAGCTGGTCGGCATCCAAAAACTACTGGTCCGTTCCTGGCCGGAAGACTGGCCCGACATGGTTCCGCCCAGTTTGCCCGAGATCCAGGACGAGGTAAACAAATTACTGCCCGTCGCCGACCAGGACTTGCTGGTGGTTGCCGAGGACGAACAGGGCGCGATTGTCGGCTTGGCTATTGCCCTGCCCGATTATAACCAGGTCTTCAAACGGTTAAACGGGCGTCTTTTCCCGATCGGCTTCATCAAATTCCTTTGGTACCGCAGGAAGATCGACGGCGGACGCAGCCTGATTTTAATGGTAGATCCGGATTACCATAAAAAAGGCGTTTCCGCAGCCATGTATCTGCATATGTTCGAAAGCGCTCTCAAAAAAGGATACCGCTATGGGGAAGGCTCAACCATCCACGAGTTTAACACAAAAATGGTCAATGACGCCATCCGGGCGGGCGGTGTACTCTACAAGATTTACCGGATTTACAAAAAGGACTTATAAATTATTTTATTGATTGTTCGGCCTTTAGTAACTTATAGTTCATATAAATTCATATAAATCCTGTAGACTAAAGGTGGGAGCATTATTTTATTGTTACCCCTCCTTTTTCCTCCTTTTTCGCCTCTGCATATTGCAGAGGCTTTTTATTTCTGTTTTAAACTGGTCCACGCTTCCGCCACTACCGCTCCCGGGTCGAGACCGACCCGGTCCAGTACTCCTTTTTTCCAGTAAACCAGAAATTCAATATTGCCTTCCGGACCCAACACCGGCGAATAAGTCAGCCCCTGGCAACCGAAACCCGCTTCTTGTCCCAGGCTGATCACCCGCCGGAGCACCTCCCCATGAACAGCAGGTGAGCGCACCACCCCCTTTTTCCCCACTTGGGCGCGGCCCGCTTCAAACTGAGGTTTGACCAAAGCAATCAGCTCCCCGTCCGCCGTGAGCAGAGACGTGAAGACCGGAAGCACTTTCCCAATGGAGATAAAAGAAAGATCCGCCGTCAGGAGACTGGGGCGGGCCGGCAACTGTTCAACGGTCAAATAGCGGACGTTGGTCTTCTCCATCACCACCACCCGCGGATCCTGCCGCAGTTTCCAGGCCAATTGCCCGTAACCCACATCAACCGCAATCACTAATTTGGCCCCTGCTTGTAAAAGACAATCGGTAAAACCGCCGGTTGAGGCCCCCGCATCCAAACAGACCCGGCCGGCCACCGTCACCGGAAAGTAATCCAAAGCCCGCCGCAGCTTTAAACCGCCACGGCTTACGTAGGGCAAGCCCGCGTCAACCTCCACCGCCGCACCGGCCGGAACACGGCTCCCCGGTTTGTCCACTACTTTTCCGTCTACCCGCACCTGGCCCGCCATAATTAACGCCTGGGCCTTACTCCGGCTTTCCGCCAGGCCCCGCCCGACCAGCAAAAGATCGATCCGTTTCCGTTTCATCCTTTCGGCCTCACCCTTTCCCGCGCCCGCGTGTTGGTTTCAGCACCGACCACCGGCGTTTGCGTTTATAACCCGCTGTTCTCCTTAGGGTTTATTGGTTATTCTTCTAACATTCCGCCCTCTTCCGCAAAGAAATAAGCCCCGGAGGGCTTTGTATCGCTTACACCACAAACACGGCCTATGATAAAGAGGCCAGGTAATCAACGGCGCTTAAAGCCGCCACCAAACCTTCGCCTACGGCCTTCGCAATCTGCCACGGTTTCCCGGTACAATCTCCGGCAGCAAAGACCCCCGGCAGATTGGTCCGCATCATCCGGTCAACCTTGATGAATCCATTCTCCAACACCAATTCCGGCATCAGACTGTCCAAAGGGAGACTGGCCCGTTCGATAAAGACCCCCTCCACCTCGTACACGCCGGCGGAAGTTTCGACCTTGGTCAACCGCTCCTCACCATGCAAGCGGAGAACCCGCCCGGAAACCACTTCAATCCGCGGGTCCAAACCCCGGTAGTCCCCTTGGTAGCGGGGCAGATAGTAAACCTGTTGGCAAATATCGGCCAGGAAGTTGGCGTCCTTCTCCCCCTCTTCCAGTTCGGAAAGGAAAAAAACCCTTTTCCCGCGGAAGAACATACCGTCGCAGGTGGCACAGTAGCTGACCCCTTTCCCCACCAGCTTTTCTTCCCCCGGAATCGACGCCTTCTGCGGTGTGCCCGAGGCAATAATCACCGTTTTCGCCGCATACAACTGCTCTTTCCCCATGGCTTGAAAACCGCCTTCCTCCGGCCAGAAGTTGCGGATTTCATCGTCTTTAATCTCCACCCCCTCAGCCTCGGCGTGCTCCCGGTAGCGGGCCGCCAGCTCCGCACCACTTATTGCGAAAAATCCTAGATAATTATCGACGCGGTGGGCCTGGCGCAACTTGCTGCTCACCTTCTCTTTGCTCACCAGTAAAACCCGCTTGTTACGCCGTCGGCCGTTCACCGCCGCCGACAGACCGGCCGGGCCGCCGCCGATCACCAAAAGATCATACTGTTCCATCCCGCTTCCTCACTTTCTGTACGTTCCTTATTTTTTGCTCCCTTTCCTTTCCGTCCCGCGTTGTCCCCCGTTACTCGTCATCCGTTGGTAGCCATTCCTTTTACTGCTTACTGCACCAGTTGGCCGGGGTAGACAAACCGCTATTTCTTCTATTATTTATTTTGTTCTCACTTCAAAGATATCCTGCCCGCGGCAGGGTTTTAACCATAAAAAGCATAATTTTAACTAACCGGGGGAAATATCCCTTGGCCACCGCTTTGTGCAGCCAAAACAAAACGAAGCATAAAAACCGGGAGACTTTGGTCCCCCGGTTGCATCACCACCGAAAGAGGTGCAGTCGCTTGCCCAAAACCGTCATCATCACCGGTGCCGCCCGTGGAATTGGCCGGGCCTGCGCCGAACTGTTTGCCGCCCACGGTTGGCAGGTCTTGATCAATTACCACCGTTCGGTCGCGGCCGCCGAAGAGCTGGGCCGTTCTTTGCAGGAACGCGGTTTTCGCGTCGCCCTCTTCCAGGCCGACGTCGGCTCCCGCCCGCAGGTCGACCGGATGGTCGAATACTGCCAGGCCCAGCTTGGCCCAGTCGATCTCTTGATCAATAACGCCGGCATTGCCCAGTCCCGTTTGTTTATCGATCTCACCGCCGAGGATTGGGAGATGATGATCCGGACCAACCTCACCGGCGTCTTTCACTGCACCCAAAGCGTCCTCCGGACGATGCTCCCCCGCCGGCAAGGGAAGATCATCAACATCGCTTCCATGTGGGGGCAAGTCGGTGCCTCCTGTGAAGTCCACTACTCGGCGGCGAAAGCAGGAGTCATCGGCCTGACCAAAGCCCTGGCCAAAGAGGTGGGTCCCGCCAATATTCAAGTCAACTGCATTGCCCCGGGGATCATCGCCACCGACATGATGGCCCCCTTTACCACCGCCGAAAAAAACGCTTTGAAAGAACAAACCCCATTAGAACGGTTCGGCACCGCGGAAGAAGTGGCGGCTTGTGCCCTCTTCCTTGCCTCCGAGGCAGCCAACTTCATCACCGGACAGGTCATCGGGGTCAACGGCGGGTTTGTGGTCTAAGGAAGCGCATCAGCCGCTGGTTTCTTATCAATGCAATAACTTGGCGGATTATAATCGATCTAGCGATTGCGGATTAATTCATGAGCCAAATTTGTGATTAACGCTTTCATATAAGGGTTGATCTCAAAAAATGTTTCCATAAACTCTAAAATTGCGAGCGCCGATTCGGGAGATTTTTCATATCCTTGGATCATCTGTGGCAATGACCGTGCCAGTCTTGGAAAGCGCTTTTCAAAGCGGCGCTCGTTTTGAAAAACATCCCGGTAACAACTGTTTTCTTCTTCGATTAAATGGGCACAGGCCAACACCTGAGCAAGGGCCTCATTCTGAATACATCTGGCTGCCGTTAATTTCTCGCCACGGGCAAAGCGGCAAAGTCCTACATAAAGATTGGTCAGCCCTTCGCCAACTGCTCGGGTAAGATCGATTTCGCCAAAGTCGCCTAGTTCAAAATCGGGGTTGAGGTTTAGAGGAAGCACTGACCGCTCCTTGATAAAAACGGGAATTTTCCCGAGGTCACACGGATAATTTATATAGCTTTCTCCGGAATATACCTTGCCCGTCCAGAAGTCGGTCCATTGGCCCCGCGGTAAATAGATCTTCCGTTGTCTTGCCCCTTCCACGATCACCGGCGCCACCAGCAGACTACGCCCAAAAAGGTACTGATCTTCAATATTGAATACCCGCGGATCTTCCGGATAATCGTAGAATAACGGCCGCATCAACGGTTCCCCATGAGTACTGATATAAATCGCTTCATTGTAAATGTAGGGGAGGAGATTCATCCGGAGATTAGCGTAAAACCGGTAAAGATCGATAATCCGTTCGTCTCCAGTCCGCGCCTGCATGTTCCAAGGACTTCGATCCCAGTTTTCCGCGCCTCTACTTTCCGAATGAAACTGCATCACCGGACAGAAGGTTGCCATTTCGACAGAGCGGACATAAAGTTCGGGCGTAGGAATATCCCCGGAAAAACCGGCCAGATCCCATCCCCAGAATGGATTACCGGAGATGTTCATCGATAACCCCGCAATCAGCAGGCTTTTCAGGGTTCGAAATGAAGAGGTCTGATCTCCTCCCCAATAGAGGGGATATTTTTGCGCCCCTGTATACCCGGCTCGACTAAAAGTGATCCGGTCTTTTCCGGCAAATTCGTGATAGGCTTCGATATATTTCACCGGGTACAAATTGCGCATTTCATCCCCTTTCGACCCATCATAAAATTGGAGATGATCATCGAAAATAAATTCCCCGCCGTCAGTCTTAAAGCCATCAACTTTTAGATCCTCAAGCAGATACCGGCGTTTCTTAAACCACCACGCCCGCGCCTCCGGATTGGTAAAATCCAGCAGCAAGCTTTGACCAAACCACCCGTCCGTGATCCGGTATGGAGTCCCGTCCGGATTCTTTACACAATACCCTTGGCTAATGGCGTATTCAATGTCCCGCTCATGCTGTTCATGACGTACAGGCCATATCCGTTTTCCGCGATAAAAAAGGGGATTGGGATATAGGTCTCTTCCGTTTGGTTAAGATAGGGGTTGTAAACAGACGTTTTTTTAACTGTCCCCTTGTGGTTAAGCCGGTCGTACCGCTCACCAAAGCCATAGTATT
>JAAYHQ010000001.1 GCA_012727425.1 Bacillota bacterium | reverse complement strand
TTTCGTCACATAAAATGTTCAAGCCGATTAGTCTTATGTGGGAGGGTGGGGGTTTGCACCAAAGGGTAATTAGCATTAAGACAACGGTTAGGTGGATGAGTGCTTATCTTATCATTTGTGGGATCATCCCTGCCTTACTAAATGAGATGCTCTGGAAAACGATAAGTAATGGTAGTTCGGCGGCATGGCTTCATCTTTTCACCTTGATTGCTTTGAATAGCATTTTTATTTTTGTTTTAATAAAGAAGTATCAGTTAAACGTCGGCGTTTTTCGCCGTGTATCATTAAACGGAGTTTTATTGGGTTGTGGCAGTGCAATATTATTTTTTCTTGTATTGGATAAATTCTTGGATCCCTTGCTAGATCGCGTCTTTGTTGCCAGTGCCGAGGAGTATAGGCAGACAATTGCGCAATTAAGGCGATACCCGGTTATAAATTTCATCCGCGTATGCTTAATGGCGCCAGTGGTAGAAGAGATCTTAATAAGGGGTTGTATATTAAATAGTTTGCAGGATAAATATGGTATTGCGCCTGCTCTTTTACTCTCGACCTTTTTCTTTTCGGTTCTTCATTTTAACTTTGTACAAACCATATCAGCGCTGGTCTGTGGTCTGATCTTGGGCTTGTTATATATAAAGACGGGCGCATTGGTCAGTTGTATTTTGGCTCATTCTTTATACAATATCATTTCGTATTTGTCGGTTATTGGCCCGGTCAACCTGTAATCAACAAACAGTTGGAGGATGGTTCCCGGTTCGGTGGTGTGTAATATAAATTTCCAGTGATCAAAGTTTGAAAAGAACGTTGATTGCGGGAGAAAAGCATAAAAAAAAGAAATGGTAGTAATTTTGTGGGCCGAGGACCAGGATTGAACTATCCTTGGCTGGATGCATACCTTTTGAGTAGAAAAGCAGTTAAAAAGTCTTTAAAGTCGAAAGGAAATACGTGTCCGCCACTTTTTTATTCCAATAACTCCTGAAAATAGGTATAATATAATTTAACTAACAATTTGAAGCCGAGGAGGCGAGTAGGATGCGATACCAATTATCCGGTGATCACCATATATTCAGCTTTGACAAGGAAAACAAACCGGTTCTCCAGATTAATTCAGGTGATGAAGTTGAAATCGAGACCATGGACTGTTTTGCCAACCAGATTTGTACGGACGACGATAAGTTGGAAACCCTCGATTGGCAGCGGGTTAATCCGGCAACCGGGCCGGTTTTCGTGAACGGGGCGGAACCGGGGGATGTGCTGAAAGTGACGATCCAAAAGATCCAAATTGCCGGCCAGGGCGTGGTGGCCACCGGTAAAGGGCTGGGTGTCCTCGGCCATTTGATGGAAGATCTTTACTCCAAAATAGTGATGATCAAGGACGGTCAGGTTGTTTATAATGAGAAAATTGCTTTTCCGCTGCACCCGATGGTTGGCGTCATTGGGGTGGCGCCCGCCGGGGAAGGGGTCAACTGTGGTACGCCCGGTTCCCACGGGGGAAACATGGACACCAAACTGATCGGCGAAGGCGCTGTCCTTTACTTACCTGTGTTTGTTGAGGGCGCCCTTTTTGGTCTGGGCGATTTACACGCGGCGATGGGCGATGGTGAAATCGGGGTCTCTGGCGTGGAAGTTGCCGGTAAAGTCCTCGTTAAGTTGGAAGTAATCAAGGGGATCACCCTTAACAATCCCGTTGTCCAGACGCCGGAGGTGACGGCGACGATCGCCTCGGCCCTGACCCTGGATGAAGCCGCCGATATTGCCGTGGCGGACATGGCGAATCTTTTACAAAAACACACTCCGCTGTCGATGGCCGAAATCGCCACGTTGATGAGTGCGGCCGGTGATCTGCAAATTTCCCAAGTTGTTGATCCCCTCAAAACCGTCCGTTTCAGTATGCCCAACCAGATCTTGGCCAGTTATGGTGTGGAGTTCGGGAAATAGGCGCGGTGCAAACAATGGACCGCCGCACTGAAGGAGCATAACCCAGAAGGAGCATCAGGATGAGAAACAGAGAGATACCCAAAGGGCTACGGGATTTTCTGCCCGATGAAGTGAAAATCCGCCGTAAAATGGAGAAAAAGGCGCTCGACCTTTTCCGGAGCTATGGTTATAAGGAAGTGCGGACGCCGACCTTTGAATATCTGGAAGTGATCGAGGCCGGGACATGCCGGGACATCCGGGAGGAGTTATTTTTATTTATCGACCGGGAAGGGCGAATTGTCTCTTTGCGCCAGGAAATGACGGTCGGGATTGCCCGGATGGCTGCGACCCATCTGCGCGAAGCGGTTTTTCCACAGCGCCTGTGCTATATTGCCAATGTCTTCCGGCACGTCCAACCGCAAAAGGCACAGTACCGGGAGTTCTGGCAGATGGGCATTGAATTGCTGGGCGCTTCCGGATCCCGGGCCGATGCCGAAGTGATCAATATTGCGGTGGAAACATTACGGACAATGGGGCTGGATAACTTTAGGATTAGCCTCAATCAGATAGAGATCTTCAATAGTCTCCTGGCGGAGAGTGAGATGACGGAAACAGAAAAAAAACGGGTCCGGCATTTAGTGGAAAAGAAGGATCTGGTAGAACTGGCACGGGTCTTAAATAACTCCCACTGTGATGACGAGCTCAAAGAGACCATTGCCCGTCTGCCGGTGCTCCATGGGGGGATTGAGGTCCTGGACCAGCTGGGTAAGGTTGAAAAAAACCGCCGGGCGTCCCAAGCGGTGGCGGAACTGTTAAAAGTATACGAGGATCTCCAGGCCTATGGGGTCGAAGATTATATTGTTATAGATATGGGGGTCCTCCGCGGCTTGGATTATTATACGGGGATTGTTTTTGAAGGCTACTCTTCCGAACTGGGATACGGCCTGTTGGGCGGGGGACGCTACGACAATTTGCTCAACCAGTTTGGTTTTGCCTGTCCGGCGACGGGTTTTGCCATCGGCATGGACCGGTTGGCTTTGGTGTTAGAGGAGCCGGACGAGGAACCGGCCCATTACCTGGTTGGTGGAGCCGACTGGAAACAGGTGGTCCAAAAAGCACAAGCGCTGCGGGCACAGGGCTATATGGTAGAAACCGATGTCCAGACTTGTACCAGGGAAGAGCTGGAGAGAAAGGCGCAACAGATCGGCAACTGCCAAGTGGTCTACCTGGGATAAGAGAGAACAGCAGGGGGATAAGGGATGCAGAATGATTATTTAACGCTTGCCCTATGCAAGGGAAATTTACTCCGTTCCACCTTGGATCTGCTGGCGGCGGTGGGCCTTCCTCACGAAGGGGTGGCCGGCGATACGCGCAACTTGGTTTTTACCTTCGAAGACGCAAAGCTGAAGTATCTAATGTGCCGGCCGACGGATGTTCCCACCTATGTCGAACAGGGTGCGGCGGATCTGGGGATTGTGGGTAAAGATGTTATTGTCGAACAACAAAAAGACGTTTTTGAACTGGTGGATTTGGGTTTCGGCGCTTGTCGTTTTGTGGTGGCGGTCCCGGAACAGATGAAAAATGTGCGCCTGAAGGATCTGAATTACCGGCGGGTTGCGACCAAGTTTCCCCGGGTGGCTGAAGAGTTCTTCCGCAGCCAGGGAATGCAGGTGGAAGTGATCAAACTCCACGGCAATATTGAACTGGCGCCGCGGATCGGGATTGCCGATATGATTGTGGATATTGTCTCCAGCGGAAGAACCCTGCGGGAGAACAACCTGGTTGAATTGGCCCATATTATGGACTCGACTACCCGTTTGGTCTCGAACCGGGTCAGTTTCCGGACGAAGTTTGACCGGATCGAACCATTGGTTAAGATCATGCAACAGAAGGTGAAAAAGGGGGAAAACCCATGAAGATCAGGCGGATCAACACAACCCGGGATGGCCTGGATGCGTTCATCCAGGCAGCCCAGGCTGAACTGGAACAAATTGCGGAGCAGGTCGCCGGGATTGGCCGGGAAGTAACGGCCCGGGGCGATCAGGCCGTCTTTGAATATTGCCGGAAGTTTGACGGTGCGGAGATTAACGCCGCCAACTTCAAGGTTAGCGCCGCCGAGGTAGACCGCGCTTATACGCTGGTGGATGCGGATTTTCTGGTGGCGTTACGGGCGGCCATTGACAAGATCAGGGCCTTTCATGGCCGGCAGCTTAGGAACTCCTGGATTCAGCCGGATGGGCAAGGCAATATTTTGGGCCAGATCCTCAGGCCGGTGGAAAGGGTGGGGATCTATGTGCCGGGGGGGAGCGCGGCCTATCCTTCTTCGGTGCTGATGAATGTGATTCCGGCCCAGGTGGCCGGGGTCAACCAACTGGTCATGGCCACTCCGCCCAACGCCGCCGGAGAAGTGAATCCTTATACATTGGTTGCCGCGGCGGAACTGGGGGTTAAGGAGATCTACAAGATGGGCGGAGCCCAGGCCGTTTTTGCGCTGGCCCGGGGGACCCAGACCATAAAAAAGGTGGACCTGATTACCGGTCCGGGGAACATTTACGTGACGATGGCCAAAAAAATGGTCTACGGCGAAGTGAACATCGACATGTTGGCCGGGCCCAGCGAGATCCTGATCATTGCCGACGGGAAAGCCGATCCCGCTTACTTGGCGGCGGACCTGATGTCCCAGGCCGAGCATGACCCAATGGCCCGGTGTATTCTGGTGTCGGCGGAAGCCGGTCTGTTTGACCGGGTGGAAGCGGAGATCAAAAAACAGATCAAGACCCTTTCCCGCTGGGAGATTATCACGGAGGCGCTGGAAAAGAACGGTGCTTTTATCCTCACCTCGGATCTGGAGGAGGCCTGCCGGGTGGCGAACCGGCTTGCCCCGGAGCACCTGGAATTGATGGTCGAAGACCCCTTTGCTTTGTTAAGTAAAGTGAAGAATGCGGGAGCCATCTTTATGGGGCAGTACACCCCGGAGCCGGTTGGTGACTATTACGCCGGTCCCAACCACATCCTGCCGACGGGCGGGACGGCGCGTTTTTATTCGCCTGTAACCGTCGATACCTTTATGAAAGCCTCCAGTCTGTTGTACTATTCCCGTGAAGGGATCCGCGATGCCGCGGATCACATTATCAAGCTGGCGACGGTTGAGGGTTTAACCGCCCACGCCAATGCGGTGCGGGTCAGAAAGGAGAAGGCCGATGGCAACGCTTAGAAGCGGTGAAATTCAAAGAAAAACAACGGAAACAGAAGTTAATTTACACTTGATCCTTGACGGCACCGGTCAGTATGAGATCGATACGGGAGTGCCCTTTTTCGACCATATGCTAACCCTTTTTACAGTCCATAGTCTGTGCGACCTGAAAGTCAAGGCCCGGGGAGACCTGGCCGTTGATGACCACCATACCGTGGAAGACGTTGGGATCTGTCTTGGCCAGGCCCTCAAAGAAGCATTAAAGGACAAAAAAGGGATCAACCGTTATGGTGAGGCGACGGTACCGATGGACGAAGCTTTGGTTCGGGTTGTTTTGGACCTGTCGGGCCGTTCCTACCTGGTTTACAACGTAGACCTTAAAAGAGAACGGATCGGAAATTTTTCTGTGGAAAACGCCAGAGAGTTTTTTCAGGCCGTGGTTAATAACGGTGGTCTGAATCTGCATCTTGATCTGATCCGGGGGGAGAACGACCACCATATCCTGGAGGCGATCTTTAAAGCCTTTGGCCGGGCCTTGAAACAGGCGGTGGCCATTGAAGCGCGGGTCGAAGGGGTTTGGAGCTCGAAAGAAACCCTTTAGAGACAGATCAAAAAAGATAAACAACAACTGTGGAGCGATGTTGATGATTATTTACCCTGCGATTGATCTGAAAGATGGGCAGTGTGTCCGTCTGGTTCAAGGACGGGCCGACCAAAAGACGGTTTACGCGGACCAACCGGAGGAAGTGGCGCGCCAGTTTGCCCGGGAGGGGGCGGCGTGGTTGCATGTGGTCGATCTGGACGGTGCTTTTACTGGCTCATCCCAAAACCTGAAGAGCATCGAGAAGATCGCGCGGGCGGTTGATCTTCCTTTCCAAGTTGGTGGAGGCCTGCGTAGCCGGGCTGACGTCCAAAGGGTTCTGGATCTGGGGGCTGCCCGGGTCATCATTGGGACGAAAGCCGTCTCCGCCCCCGAGTTTGTCCAGGAATTACTGGCGGAGTTTGGGCCGGAAAAAATCATCATCGGCATCGATGCCCGGGACGGCCGGGTGGCGGTGGAAGGATGGGTGTCGACGGCGCAGCTTTCCGCCGAAGAGTTCGGGACGACCATGCGCCGGTTGGGTGTTGCCACGGCGGTCTTCACCGACATCAGCCGGGATGGTTTACTGAAGGGACCGAACATTGCGGCCACCAAAAACATGGCCGTCAAAACAGGGCTGGAGATCATTGCCTCCGGGGGTGTTTCCTCGCTTCAGGACCTCCGGGAACTGAAAGCATTGGAAGCGGTGGGGGTTTCCGGTGTGATCATTGGTAAAGCCCTCTATACCGGCGCGTTCAGTCTGGCTGAAGCTCTGGCGGTTGCCGGTTGACGGAATAATAAAATATTGGAGATGGTTAAGTTGAAGGTGAAAAGGATCATTCCCTGCCTGGATGTGTGCGCCGGGCGAGTGGTGAAGGGAGTCAATTTTGAAAATTTACGTGATGCGGGCGATCCGGTGGAATTGGCGGCTTATTATGACCAGGCTGGTGCCGATGAACTCATTTTTCTTGATATCATGGCGACCAGTGAAGGACGGCAGACGATGGTGGATTTGGTCGCCAAAACCGTCCAGGCAATCTCAATCCCCCTGGGCGTTGGTGGTGGGATCAGAGACCTGGAAGGGATGCGTCGGATCCTGGCCGCCGGCGCGGCGAAAGTAGTGCTCGGTTCGGCTGCGGTCAAGGATCCGACTTTAATTGCGGCCGGGGCCAAGGAGTTCGGCCGCCAGCGCATTGTCGCGGCGATCGATGCGCGGAAAGAGGGTGAGGGGTTCTGGCGGGTTTATATCAACGGCGGCAAGGAACCAACCCAGCTGGATGCTGTTGCCTGGGCCAAGCAAGTGGAAGTGCTTGGGGCGGGGGAGATCCTTTTAACCAGCATGGATAAGGACGGGACGAAAGATGGTTATGATCTTGAATTAACGGCGGCTGTAAGCGAGCAAGTGCCGATCCCGGTTATTGCTTCCGGTGGCGCCGGGCGCCTTGAACACCTGTGGGCAGCCCTTGTGCAAGGAAAAGCCGATGCGGTCCTTTGTGCGTCCATTTTTCATTACCGCCAATACACGATTGCGGAAGCGAAACAATATCTGGCAGATAAAGGAGTGAAGGTGCGGTTATGACGGAGCAGATCCGCTTTGATGAACAGGGCCTGGTGCCCGCGGTTGTTCAAGACCAGAAGAGCGGCCAGGTCTTAATGGTAGCCTACATGAATGCCGAGGCGCTCCAGCGTACCAAGGAGACCGGTTACACCTGGTTTTTCTCCCGGAGCCGAAATTGTTTATGGATGAAGGGGGAAAGTTCCGGTCACCGGCAAAAGGTCAAACAGATCTTGTACGATTGTGACCAGGATGCCCTGCTCATTCTGGTGGAACAGACCGGGGTGGCGTGCCATACGGGGCATTATTCCTGCTTCTACCGGGATTTGGCGGGGAACGAAATTGAGCCTAAACGGATCGACCCGGCACCCATGTATGCTGCCGGTCAGGAGGGTCCGGCCATTCTTTACGAATTGTACAACCTGATCCAAGAGCGGCGGGAACAGATGCCGGAAGGGTCCTATACAACCTATCTCTTTAGGGAAGGCATCGACAAGATCCTGAAGAAGGTGGGCGAGGAAAACGCGGAAGTGATTATTGCGGCTAAAAACAAAAAAAAGGAAGAAGTAGTCTACGAGACCGCCGACCTGCTCTACCATCTGCTGGTGCTCCTGGTCGAACAGAACGTGGAGCTCGGGGAGATCTTTGCGGAGTTGCGGCGACGGCGGTGACGTCAGGGGTATCGTTGCCGATACCGGGCTCTCGTTGATTTGCGGCGTTTGGTGATCGCGAAAAGGATAAACCCCCGTTTCTAGACGGGGGTTTTGTGATCATAAAATGGTGGCAGCCCCGAGACGATTCGAACGTCCGACACACGGTTTAGGAAACCGCTGCTCTATCCTCTGAGCTACGGGGCCGTTTCTCGATGGCTCTTTAATTATAGCAAAATTGATCCGTTGCGGCAAGGGGGATGGTGGTGCGGACCGAAAAAGCCTCACCAAGGGTGAGGCTGGACGTCCGTGTCTTTGTAGGGGGAGACTTCCTTGTCCTTAAAATTATCGGCGAAAGCAAAAAGATCTTTAGAGTAATTGGGGCAATTGTTTCTCTAGGAAACAGATCAGGGCTTGTAACATAGAATAAAAAGTAAGAAAAGCGGGAGAAAAGGAGGCGGGACAATGGCACTAATCAAATACACAATTTCCGTAGTGAAGGAGAATCCGTTACTCAAAATTAAAGTAACGGGGATTTACAATGAAAAGGGACAAGATATTTACTACCAGAATCCAATCACCGGTGGTTGGGCGAGGATACCGGGGGGAGAAGAAAACGGGAACCTGGTGGCTACCCAGGGTCTATCGGTGGAGTTTGTAAAGAAGCTGGTTTCTTGTTTGAAGAATTTGGCCGACCGCTTTTACGAAGAGAGCAAGGATTTTTTTGGCGGCCCGGTATGTAGAGACCGCCGGGAACCGGAGCCTTCACGGTGCTCTGCGTGCGGTTGACCTCGTGTGTTGAACAAAACCAGAGGATATTCCCCTGGTTTTGTTTGGGCGGTATTTAGTTGAAAACATCGCAGGCTGTATATAACAAACAATTTTTAAAGATTGATTTAAAATTAACTGGCGCGCCCGGCAGGACTCGAACCTGCGACCTTTTGATTCGTAGTCAAACACTCTATCCAGCTGAGCTACGGGCGCACTTAAGACAGCTATTATATTAACATGAATCAACGGTAAAGTCAAGAACGGGGAAGGCAGTATTTTTTCCTGTTTTCAAGGCAAGGAACGTAACCAGGCCAGGTTTTTCCCGGTTGAGACAGGGGTTGAACGAAAATTAAGTTTAATCGGGATAAGCCGACCGTCTTTACAAGCGGGCCCGATCCGGGTAAACTTAAAGCGGACAAGATCAGGAGTAAAGGGGCCGCCTTGATGGATGCGATGGACCGGAAATTTATGGAGGAAGCCTTGCGGGAAGCGGAAAAAGCTTTCGCTCTGGACGAAGTGCCGATCGGTGCGGTCGTTGTTTATCAGGGGGCGATTTATGCGCGCGGTCATAACCAGCGGGAAAGCATGGGAGATCCCACTGCCCATGCCGAAATTCTTGCCCTGCGTGCGGCTGCTGCCCGGCGGGGAAGTTGGCGGTTGCACGGGATGACGCTCTATGTAACGCTGGAGCCTTGTCCGATGTGTGCGGGGGCGATGGTTAATGCCCGCCTGGACCGGTTGGTCTTTGGGGCGTTTGACCCGAAGGGTGGAGCCGCCGGTTCGGTACTGGATATCGTCAATGATCACCGCTTGAACCACCGGTTGGCGGTGACCGGCGGCGTTTTGGCGGAACCGGCCGGCCGGTTACTCACGGATTTCTTCCGGCGGAAACGGCAGTTACCAAAGAAAGAGACTTGACCAGCGGGCGTCTTCTGTGTAGAATATATAAGTGGAGTCCCTGTCTAAGCGATGGGGTAGAAAGGTTTTAAACTGCGGTTGGTTTAAAAAGGAGAGATGGCTGAGTGGTCGAAGGCGCCCGCCTCGAAAGCGGGTAGGGGTTTACGCCCCTCGCGAGTTCGAATCTCGCTCTCTCCGCCATTTATTATTTTTGGTTTCAATCTACTTTTTGGTTCATATTTATTTACGGAGAGGTGGCCGAGTGGACTAAGGCGCACGCCTGGAGAGCGTGTAGACGTTGACGCGTCTCCTGGGTTCGAATCCCAGTCTCTCCGCCATTAAAAAAATAACCGGTTGGGCAACCGGTTTTTTTAAACTCCTCCGGTTCGGGAGATTTTGGTTCCTTGTTTTTATGTTGAGAAAATGCTATAATGAACTGAGTTTATTTTGACCGTGCTAGACGGGGAGGTAGCGGTGCCCTGTAACCTGCAACCCGCTATAGCAGGGTTTAATTCCGGTGGGAGGCGGCTCTTCGTGGTACCGGCTATGACACGTGGTGTTGAAGATCAGGTCCTGCGCAACGGAGACCGGTGAACCCCGCCAGGTCCGGAAGGAAGCAACGGTAAGCCGATCCCTCCGTGTGCCGCGGGGCAACCTGGTTGGAGCTAACGATCATAGTACGATCGGGAGGAGTCCGTCAAAAGCCGGTGCACGGTCAAATCTATTACCCGCCTTTCGAGGCGGGTCTTTATACATATGGACCTCCGGTTAAATTTAAAGCGCAAGGCTGAAAACACCAAAAGCAAGAGGATTTTTACCTGTGATCGCTAATGAAAAAAAGATGCGTCGAGTGAAGATTAGAGCGTTTGCCAAAATCAATCTGGTATTGGATGTTATTGGACGGCGACCGGATGGGTACCATGAAGTTGAAATGATCCTCCAGTCGATTGATCTCCATGATGACCTGGTATTTATGCCGGCACCAACGGTTTCGTTGGCCGTCGAAGGGCGGCAGTTGCCGGTTGATGACCGGAACATCATTATCCGTGCTGCTAAAAAACTGTTGGCCGACGTGGGTCTGGCGGCCGGTGCTCGGATTCTCCTCCACAAAAGAATACCGGTGGGGGCGGGGCTGGGGGGCGGCAGCGCAGATGCCGCCGCCACGCTGGTCGGGTTGAATCGCTTATGGGGATTGGGTCTTTCGCCAACGGAACTGGAAAGGATCGGTGCCACTCTGGGCGCTGACGTGCCCTTCTGTCTGCGGGGGGGGACGGTTTTGGCCACCGGAATCGGGGAACAATTGGCCGATCTCCCACCCTTGCCACCACTTCCCGTTTTTTTAGCCAAACCACCCTTTAGTGTTAGTACCGCGCAAATCTATAAAAATCTTTCGTTGTCGGCAACGGACCACCATCCGGCGGTGAAGCTGGTCGCCGCCTTGATCCGGCAGGGTGATTACCGGGCGATCCCCCGGTACTGGGGGAACCGTTTGGAAGAGGTAACTTTAAAACTATATCCGGAGTTAAAAACGGTTATGGATTGGCTGGTCAACATGGGATTACCGGTGCGGATGTCCGGAAGCGGACCGACCATCTTTGCGTTCGCTCCCGACTGGACGCCAGAGCACCGGCGGCAGGTAACCATAATCATGCGGCGTAAAGGATGGTGGATGTATAACGGTTTCCTGCAAACCTCTGGTCTTGAAGTAAATGAGGAAGCATAAGGGGGATGGACATGGGAAGAGAACCCTTGGTTCCGATTAAACTTGACAGCTATAAGCCCCTGCGGGAGCTGGTCTTCGAAACGTTGCGGGAAGCAATTATCAAGGGACAATTGGCTCCTGGGGAGCGTTTGATGGAGCTTCAATTGGCAGAGGAACTAGGTGTCAGCCGGACTCCGATCCGGGAAGCCATCCGTAAATTGGAGTTGGAAGGGCTGGTGTTGATGGTTCCCCGGAAAGGGGCCTACGTGGCTACTTTCTCCATGAAAGATGTGGTGGAAGTCTTTGAGATCCGGGGAGCGCTGGAGGGATTGGCAGCGGCCCTGGCAGCGGAGCGGATTACCGACGAGGAACTGGAGGAGTTACAGCGACAGTTGGTCAAATCTTCGGAACTAATTGAACAGGCGGATCTCAACGGCATGGTTGAAGTGGACACCGGTTTCCACCAAATTTTATACCAGGCCAGCCGGAACCAACGTTTAGCCCAGATCATCAATAATTTAAGAGATCAGATCCAGCGCTTTCGCCAGACTTCCCTTTCTTATCCGGGCCGAATGAAGAGTGCCCTTGAAGAACACCGCGAAATCGTCGATGCGATTTCGGCCCGCGACCCGGAGCTGGCCCGGCGGCTGGCGCAGGAACACATTGAAAACGCGGAAAATAGCATGATGCAAGTTATCCGGCAGGAAAAACCCAATGCCCCGCAAGAAGAACCCCAGGGGTGAGTGGAATGGAAGCAATTGTGCTTGGCGGCGGACGCAATACCGGAGCGCTAAAAAGCGTTGATCCAACACCTTATGAGGCTGGGATCCGGATCAATAACCGGCCAATGGTTGAATATATTATAGACGTTCTGGCCGCCATGGAAGAGATCCAACGGGTGTGGGTGGTGATACCGCAGGGGATTATCGCGCCGCAGAAGTGGGCAAAAGTTGAAACGGTTGTCCCCGGCGAAAAGATGCTGGACAGTCTGGTCCGGGCTGTGCAACACACGCAGACGGATGACCATGTTTTAGTGGCGGCTTCCGACATTCCCTTTATTACGAAAGCGGCGGTCCGTGACTTTCTTGACCGTTGTCAACGGCGATCGGCGGATGTCTATTATTCTTATGTGCCGAAAACGGCGGTCCGGCAGAAATATCCGTCCACCAAAAGAACATATGTCCGCCTTAAAGAGGGCGTCGTTACCGGCGGCAATATCTTGTTGGTCCGACCCAAGCTCGTCCTGGAGTTTAGAAACCGGATCGAACAGGCCATTGCCCTGCGGAAACAGCCGCTGAAGCTCTGTCGGTTGCTGGGTTTGGGGTTCATGGCGAAACTCCTCATCGGACAGTTAAGCGTCGACGAGATTGAAGCGCGGGTCCGAACCATCTTTAATGTGCAGGGGGCGGGGATCCGGTCATTGTACCCGGAGATCGGCGTCGATGTGGATAAACCGAGTGATCTTTTCCTCGCCCGCGCGCTGTTGGAAAAGGATCAAGCCGGTGGTTGGTAAAGAATATTTTTCACCTTTTTTACCGAATATTCAGGATTGGCAGGATTTCCAGATCTTTTGTCGAAACAGTAATGCGCTGACTTTATTTCCAAAAAGAGGTGAAAATATGAACATCACAGATATACGGCTGAAAAAAATTGATAATGGGAGCAAAATGAAGGCGATTGCTTCCATTACCTTCGACGACGCCTTTGTTGTGCGGGAAATTAGGGTGATCGAAGGTCAAAACGGTTTGTTTGTGGCGATGCCCAGCCGTAAAACACCATCGGGAGAATTTAGAGATATTGCCCATCCGATCAATGCGGACGCCCGCCAATTGATTCAAAACGCCATTCTTGCAGAATACGAAAAAGCCGAATGAGTAATCAGGTAAGCTTTGGTTGTTGACAAACTCCAGCACCATTTGTTATAATAGACTTTGCTTATTGGGGCGTCGCCAAGCGGTAAGGCACGGGACTTTGACTCCCGCATGCGTTGGTTCGAATCCAGCCGCCCCAGCCATTTTATTAAAGTCCTTTGGAGAACTCTGCTTCGGCGGAGTTTTTTTATCTTTAGTGGTCTAAAATATTGATGGCTTCCAAATTTTAAGGGGGAAACAAGGTGTCCAAACTGAAAGTAGTTATTTTGGCCGCGGGGAAGGGAACAAGGATGAAATCGGAACAGCCGAAGGTTCTTTTCCCCATTTGCGGTGTGCCGATGGTCCAGTATGTGCTCTGGGAAGCCGTGAAATTGTCGCCTTTGCCGCCCTTGGTGGTGGTAGGCTATAAAGGGGAGCAGGTTATTGCGGCCCTGGGCGACCAGGCCGAGTATGTTTGGCAGCAAGAACAGTTGGGTACGGGTGATGCCGTTAAAAAAGCCTGTGACCACCTGGCAGCCTTTGACGGCGATCTGCTGGTCCTCTACGGTGATACCCCCTTTCTTTCAGCCCAGAGTCTGCAAGCTCTGGTTGATACCCACCGCCGCTGCGGCGCGGCGGCCACCGTCTTGACCGCCGAATTACCGGAACCCACCGGTTATGGACGGATTGTGCGTTCTCCGGAAGGAGTGTTGACGAGGATTGTTGAGGAAAGGGACGCGTCGGCTGACGAAAAGAAGATCCGTGAAGTCAACACTGGTATTTACTGTTTTTCCCTTCCGGAACTGCGCAAAGCTTTAACGGAAATAAAACCCCATAATGCGCAGGGCGAGTTCTACTTAACCGATGTCATTGCTCTGTTTGCAGCGGCTGGAAAAACTATGGCGACGGTGAAGAGTGACCGTCCGGAAGAGATCATGGGACCCAACGACCGGATTGCTCTAGCCCAAACCGAGGCCATGATGCGGCGGCAGATCTTAAACCGGATCATGGCGTCGGGGGTGACCGTGCTTGATCCGGCGACTACTTATATCGATCCCCGTGTGCAAATCGGCAGGGACACCACGCTTTACCCCGGTGTGCTCTTGTGGGGCGAGACCAAAATTGGACCCAACTGCCAGATTGGGCCTTTCACCCAAATTGTCTCTTCAGTGGTTGGTGAAGGTTCCCGGGTCGTCTTCAGCAATCTAAACAAAGTTACGTTAGGTCGGGCGGTGGAGGTCGGCCCCTATAGCTATATCCGGCCGGGGACACAGGTGGCCGATGGAGCGAAGATCGGCAGTTTTGTTGAGATGAAGAATTCAACGGTCGGGGAGAAGAGCAAGGTTCCCCACCTTAGTTACATTGGTGATACCACGATTGGTTCGGGGGTTAACATTGGTGCCGGGACGATTACCTGCAATTATGATGGGGTGCAAAAATGGCCGACGGTTATTGAAAATGGAGCTTTTATCGGGAGTAATACCAACTTGGTGGCGCCGGTGACCGTGGGTGAGGGGGCGCTGGTCGGGGCTGGCTCCACCATCACCAAGGATGTTCCCGCCTACAGTTTAGCCGTCGCCCGCGCGCGCCAGAGTTTCCGGGTGGCACCGCTGGCGTTCCAAGTGGAGTACGCAACCGCCGAAAATTTCTACCATATCCGGGTTCACTGCCCGACGGCGGCGGTGCGCATTTACTATACCATTGACGGTACCGAACCGACGGAGAATGATCGGTGTTACCAAGAAACCCTGCGTTTGGCCGCGGGAACGATCCTAAAAGCGAAGGCATTTAAGGAAGGGTGGTTGCCGAGTAAAACCGGGGTGTTGAAAGTCGGCGAATAGTTTGCCCTCGATGGAAACTAATGATATAATATTTAAATGTTTATGGCTGATCAAGGGACGAGATGATAGCAAGATGGAGGGAGATAATCATGGATTTAGTGCTTACGGCGACCGTCCGTGAAGATACCGGCAAAGGAGCAGCCCGTCGTCTCCGGCGTGAAGGCCTGCTGCCGGCGGTCTTATACGGCGAAACCCAGACTAATCTTAGTTTAAATGTGCGTGAAGCCCAAAAGTACTTTAACACCAAAGGGTTTAACCAATTGATCACGCTGCAGGTGAAGAAAGGAAGAAGTAAACAAGAGTTACCGGTTTTGGTCAAAGAGATCCAGTATGATCCGCTGAAGGGAACGCCGTTACATGTGGATTTTTACCAGGTCTCGATGGAGCAGAAGGTTGTTGTCAAGGTGCCGGTGGTCCTGGTTGGTGAAGACGAAAGGGAAAACGACGGTTCGATCATTGATACCGTCCTTTACGAAGTGGAAGTCTCCTGTCTACCGGCGGATATTCCGGCCAAGATCGAGGTGGATATCTCCGGGTTGACGATGAATAACAGTATAACCGTGGGAGATTTGCAACCGCCGGCCGGGGTTGAATTTGTTACACCGGCGGACGAACCGGTTGTGCAGGCCATTGCCCCGCGGGTGGAGGCAGAAGCAGCGGAGGAGGAAGAGGACGCGGCCGCAGAAGCCACACCCGAACAAGAAGGGGAATAATACTGGGGGACAAGGGAATGAAAGAATTTCTCATTGTCGGCTTGGGGAACCCCGGCAAACAATACCAGCTAACCCGGCACAATGCCGGGTTTTTGGTATTGGAGCAATTAGCCCGGATTTATCGGGGACGGTGGCAAAAGCACAACCGTTATTGCCAGGCGGTGGTCACTGACCAGGAACGCCGCCTTCACCTTGTCAAGCCATTAACCTATATGAACCGGAGCGGCGAGGCGGTCAAGATTTTTTTGGATCAGTATCACTTCCCGCTGGAGCGGGTAATAATAATATCTGATGATACAGCCTTGCCCTTTGGGAAGATCCGCATGAAACCGCGGGGTAGTTCCGGTGGGCATAATGGGCTGGCGTCGATTATCGCCGTCACCGGTCCCGATTTCCCCCGGTTGCGGGTGGGGATCGGTTCGCCCTCCGACCGGGAGGGGATGGTTGATTATGTTTTGGGTTGTTTTACGGCGGAAGAACAGGCGTTGCTGCCGGTGATCACCCGCTGGGCCGCCCAAGCCATCATCGCCTGGTTGGAGGAAGGAATCGAAAAAGCAATGAGTAAATATAATGGTCCCGTACCGCTTGAATAGAATATTACAGCTCCCAGCACCATATGCTTTTAAAGCAAGAGGTGTTGGTGATATAAATGTTACGTCACAAAGAAGCACGGCCGAGAGAGCTGGGGTGTTCCGTCCCGGCTTTCCGTTTGGTTGTGTTTTCGTGTTTTGTTTTTGGGGGGTTATTCCTTGTTCGCACAATTGCTTGAGCCACTTCACGCTTGGACGGAAACAAAAACGCTCCTGACCGCCGTAGAAAAAGGAAAAAAGGCGGTTTTGGGGCAAGGGGTCCGCGGGACACCCAGCGTTCTTTTGCTGGCCACCCTTTGGCAAGCGTTGAACCGGAGAATCCTGATCGTGACCAGTACGCCATCGGCGGCGGAACGCCTCGCCACCGACCTGGCGGCGTTGGTCGGTACTGAGACGTGTTTGCTCTTTCCGGCCTACGACCTTTTAGCCCATGAGGAGGCGTACGAAAAGGAAGTCGCGGGACAACGTCTGTTTGTCCTCAGCCAGCTTTTGACCGACAAGAAACGGATGGTGGTTACTTCTTGGCCGGCCCTGGTGCGAAAAGTATTACCCCCACAGGAATTGACGGCGTTTATGATCCCGGTGAGCATTGGTGCCGACTTGGGACGGGATAACTTTCTCCAAAAGCTCGTAACGGTTGGTTACAACCGCGTGCCCAAGGTGGAAGCCCCCGGTGAATTCAGTGTGCGCGGTGATATTGTCGATCTTTATCCCTTGGACCAAACCGATCCTTTACGGATCGAGTTTTTCGGGGATGAGGTCGAATCGATCCGCACTTTTGATCCGGAGACCCAAAAATCCGTGCGGAAACTGGAATCAATCATGATTCTGCCCGCCCGGGAAGGGTTATGGACTGCGGAGCAATTCCTGACGGCCCGCGAGGCGATTACCTCCTTTGTTCGGGCCCAGTGTGAACGCTTAAACAAACAAGAGGCCAATAAAAAAGCCAACGAAGCGGCGGCCTTTTTAGCAAAACGCTTTGCGGAATTGCTGGAAAAAATCGAGCACGGCTTGGTCTTTCCCGGGATGGACCGTTTTTTGCCTTTAGTCCATGAGGAACTGGCTCCTTTCTGGGCCTATCTCCCCGATGCTCTTTTGGTCCTGCATGAACCGGTCCGGGGCAGTGAGTACCTGCGCTCCTTGGAGGAGGAAAACGCCCGGATTCTCGGGGGCTTTCTCGAACGGGGG
Organism: Bacillota bacterium; assembly: GCA_012727425.1. Taxonomy (GTDB): domain Bacteria; phylum Bacillota; class UBA4882; order UBA10575; family UBA10575; genus Capillibacterium. The sequence continues at coordinate 33,147 of JAAYHQ010000001.1, read as the reverse complement.
CTTATTCTTCCGGAAGAGACTCGCCTCTATCTGTCTTTGTCGGAAATCCAAGCTGGTTTGACGGCCCAGGCCAAGCTGCACCTTTCTACTTTGAACCGGACGCTGAAAGGAAGTAAAGTCGATGCCGTTCTTAGTTTTCCCATGCGGATGGCGCCCGACTACGCCGGTCAATTTAAAAAACTGGTTCAGGATCTGCGCCGGCGGGTGGAGAAACGTTGGACCGTGGTGTTGGGGGTGCCCGGGGAAGAACGGCGGCGTAGCTTGGCGGAGGCCTTATGGGCGGAAGACCTTCTGACCAGTGATTGGCCGGACGACGGCCGGCTGACCCCGGGACAGATCTATCTGGCCCCCCTTTCTCTGGGGGAAGGGGTCGAATTTCCGGCCGATAAATTGTTGCTCTTAACTGAAACTGAGCTTTACGGCCACAAACGCCGTCCGAAAAAAGGCAAGGCCCGTTTTGCCAAGGAAGGACTTAAACTCTCCGATCTTGCAGAGTTGCAAGTCGGGGATTATGTTGTGCATATCAACCATGGGATCGGGAAGTATCTTGGCATCAAAAAACTGGAGATCGGTGGCGCCAGCCGTGAATATTTGGAGATCGAATATGCCGATGCGGACCGTTTGTATGTGCCCACGGACCAGGTGGGGATGGTCCAAAAATATATCGGTCTTGAAGAAACCGCACCCCGGATAAACCGGTTGGGGGGCAGCGATTGGCAGAAGGTAAAGAACCGCGTTCAAGAATCCATTAAAGAGATGGCCGATAAGCTGCTTAATCTTTATGCCGACCGTTTTATGGCGAGAGGTTATGCTTTTCCACCCGATACCGTTTGGCAGAAAGAATTTGAGGAAGCCTTCATTTATGAGGAGACCCCCGACCAGTTGCGTGCCATCGCTGAGATTAAAAAGGATATGGAATCCGACCGTCCGATGGACCGGCTCCTCTGTGGCGATGTGGGCTACGGCAAGACTGAGGTGGCGATGCGGGCGGCGTTTAAAGCAGTGACCGATGGGAAGCAAGTGGCGGTTCTGGTCCCCACGACCATTCTGGCGCAGCAGCATTTCCAGACCTTTACCCAACGGTTTAGCGGTTATCCGGTGAATATTGGTCTGTTGAGCCGTTTTCAGTCCCCGGCGGAACAGGAAAGAGTGGTGAAAGGGTTAAAAAACGGGACGCTTGATCTGGTAATCGGGACCCACCGCCTCTTATCTAAGGACGTGGCCTTTAAAGATCTGGGTTTGCTGATCATTGATGAGGAACAGAAATTTGGCGTTGCACATAAAGAGCGGTTAAAAGAACTGAAGAAGAATGTGGACGTGTTAACTTTAACCGCCACTCCGATCCCCCGGACCCTCCATATGTCACTGATTGGGATCCGTGATATTAGCGTGATCGAGACTCCACCGGAGGACCGCTATCCGGTGAAAACTTATGTGATTGAATACAACGAAGAGGTAATTGCCGAAGCGATCCGGCGGGAACTGGACCGGGGCGGACAGGTCTTTTTTGTGTACAACCGGGTCAAGACCATCGACCAAATGGCCAGTTATCTGCAAGATCTTATTCCGGAGGCACGAATCGATATTGCCCACGGGCAGATGTCGGAGGACCGGTTGGAAGAGGTAATGCTCAGTTTCTACGAAGGGGCCAGCGATCTTTTGGTTTGCACCACGATTATTGAAAACGGTTTGGATATCCCGAACGTGAACACCATCATTGTTTACGATGCCGACCGGTTGGGCCTTGCCCAGCTGTACCAGCTCCGAGGGCGGGTGGGACGGAGCAACCGGGTGGCTTACGCCTATTTTACCTTCCGGAAAGACAAACTCTTGAGCGAAGTGGCCGAAAAAAGAATGGCCACAATCCGTGACTTTACGGAGCTAGGGTCCGGGCTGAAAATCGCCCAACGGGACTTGGAGATCCGGGGTGCCGGCAACCTGTTGGGGGCCGAACAGCATGGTCACATTGCCGCCATCGGTTTTGACCTCTACTGTCGCTTGTTGGAAGAAGCCATCACCGAGCGGTGCGGGGCGAAAAAACCGGACACACCGGATCCCACCATCGAAGTGGCCATGGATGCCTATATTGCAGAAGAGTACATCAGTGATCCGGCGCAAAAAGTGGAGATGTACAAGAAGATCGCCGCCGTCACCAGCCTGGCCGAGGCCGAAGAAGTGGAAGAAGAGATGAAAGACCGTTTTGGTGAGTTGCCGGTGTCTACCCAAAACTTGTTGGAGATTGCCCGCCTCAAAGTACTGGCGAAACAACTGGGGATCAGTGCGGTCACCACGGAACGGGGGGATCTGGTTGCCCGTTTCCTCCCGGGTTTGGCTTTGGATGCGGAGCGTATTACGGACTTACTCGTCGGTTACAAGGGTCAGGTCCGCTATCAACCGGGCCGCCAACCGGTGATGCGTTGGCGAACAGCCGGGCGGGCGGCGGCGGACAGTTGGCAATTGGTCAAAGATTCCCTCCTTTATCTGTTGGGTGAGAAGAAGTCGGTTTGAGGAGTATATTCACAATTGGACCGGGAAATCTAATCATGACAGCCTTCCATCCGGTGGTGGTTACAGCCGAAGCGGCCAATGAATATTCCTGCTCAGCACGGTATATAATATCAATAAATAGCAATAAACCCGGGACAAAGAAAGAAGAGTTGGCTTCGCAGATCTGGCAAAGATGGTACCGACAGTGGCGGATGGAGGACTTAGAAGAAGGAGGGAAAAAGGATGAAGGCAACAGGTATTGTGCGGCGCATTGACGATCTGGGTCGTGTTGTAATTCCAAAGGAGATTCGCAGAACCCTCCGGATCAGGGAGGGTGACCCGCTGGAAATCTTTGTTGACCGCGAGGGTGAAGTGATTCTCAAAAAATACTCACCCATCGGTGAACTCGGGGATTTTGCCAAAGAATATGCGGATTCTTTATACGAATCGACTGGACATATCGCCCTTATTGCCGACCGGGATCTGGTGATTGCCGTGGCTGGGGCCCCGAAAAAAGAGTTTCTTGATAAACCAATATCCAAGGCGGTCGAAAATGCGATTGAAGAACGGAAAGTTGTTTTGATGCCGACGCCCGGCGAGCATAAATACTGTGAAACTTGTCCGATCCTGGAAGACGAGGGAGAGTGTAAGTTTACCGCGCAAGTGATTGCGCCGATTATTGCCGAAGGGGATCCGATTGGCGCCGTGATTTTAGCTTCTAAGGAACCCGGGGTGACCATGGGGGATCTGGAGATTAAAGTGGCGGAAACGGCGGCGGGCTTCCTGGCCAAACAGATGGAGCAGTAAGAGCAACCAGTAACAAGTCGACCCCGGGCGCCACCCGGGGTTATTACCTGGCCCGCACCTAATCCCGGGGCCGGCTGGCGGCCAACATACTGACTAAACCAGCAAGGACTGTTGGGTTTAATCCCTGGTTCCCAAGGGAGGAGGTTAAAAGCGGTAACATCCCGATCAGCGGCGATAGATTTGGGGCCGACGTGTTCTTTTGCGGGTTGCTCTTTTCCGGGCTGGTGTAGTTACCGATTAACTTTAATAGCTGTTCCGTATTTAGTTCACCTTTTTCGTTAAAGACCTTTACTAATAGGGCGATTACTTCCTGCCCTTTTGGGCTTAGCTTGGGCGCCAACTCCTGGAAGGCGGCCAAGTCTTCCGGGGGTAAACCCTTGGTTGGCATCGACGGTTGTGGTTTGGGTTGGACCGTACGGCGCCGGCGGTAGATTCTTTTTTTCGGGAAACGATTTACCTCTTGATCGGACATTGCTGTTTCCTCCTTGCCCCCAATTTTACGATAGATTATGCGCATGGCGGAAAGGTGGTGCCTGTCTTGTCAACGGGCGATCAAACTTTTATCGTGGGGCTGCAAGTGCCCAACCGTGCCAATCTGGCGCCGGCGGTCCAAACAGTGATTACCAAGTATGGTCAGGATATTATCGGCCGCTTTGGTCTTCCCAGTTCCGATAAGGACAAGGGTCTGATTGTTTTGCTGATGCAAGAAGCCGCGGCGGTGGACCGTTTGACGGCTGACTTGGACGCGGTGGCCGATGTGCAAATTAGAACTGTTGCCTTCGATTAACCTAACAAGCCGGGAATCCGGCTTTTTTTGTTTGGCGAAAGGGTAAAAAAGCCAGAACGGCAGGGGATTGCCGGCGGGATCGCGAAATAACTCAAAGCGAGGGAAGGTGTTTGGGATGAACCCGGACGAGCTGAGAGTTATTCGAACGCGGTTATCCGCCTTGGGTTACCAGACCCGGGAAGGACCGGCGAAAGAGGGCTTTATGCTATTGGCGAAGGAGGAACCCTTCCGCCGGAAACTGCTGTTGGTTGGGGGCAGTTTAAGTCCAACGACCCAGTGGCGGGATTTTATCATCCAGACCGTGCTGGGGGAGCGTGACGACCGGACCCAGCTGTCGCTGGGTGTTTTGGTGCTGGCAGTTGGGGAGGAGGTCGCGGATCAAGAACTCCTCGCCTATCTGGGGGAGATGCCGTGGGTGGAAGCAATCTGGACAAAGGCCGCCCATCAGCTTGCGCCGGTCCGCTCCCACTTCCGGTGGCAAGTGGAAGAAGAAGTTCTTTTCTTGGCGAGCCAGGTGGCGGCGGCCGAAGCGGAACAGCCTGGCGTTCCGCGGGAACATGGGGAAGAGGCGGGGACCCGGCCCCGGCTGACCTATTTACTCCTCCTAATTAACCTCCTCGTCTTTTTTGGCGAAGTTTTACGTGGGGGAAGTAATCAGACCAGTATTTTAATTAAAATGGGAGCCAAATACACGCCCCGTCTCTGGATGGGGGAATATTGGCGGCTCCTGACCCCCCTTTTTTTACATGCCGGTTGGGAACATTTTCTGTTTAACTCTTTCGCCCTGCTGCAGTTGGGAAGCTTGGTCGAGCGTTTCTTTGGTGAAATGCGGTTTTTCTGGATCTTTTTCGGGGCCGGGCTCTTGGGGACGGTGGCCAGTGCCCTTTTCCAGCCGGACACGGTTTCGGTCGGGGCATCAGGGGCGCTCTTCGGACTTCTGGGGGCGCTGCTTTACTTCCGCATCCGCCGGCCGCAAGTGGCGAAGGGGTTGTTCGGCCGCAGTCTCTGGGTGGTCTTGGGATTGAATCTAGTGCTTAGCTTTGCGGTGCCCGGGATCGATTACATGGGCCACCTTGGGGGTCTGGTCGGGGGCTTGCTTTGGGCCTACGCCTTGGGCTTGGGCAAAAGGGACGAAATTGCCGGGCGTTGGTTGTGGCGGGTTCTTCTCGTGTTGGTTATGGTATTGCCTACGATCAGAGTGCTGACGCCGCCCCCGAGCAAGTGGTATCTTCCATTGGAGACCGGCCGCCTTGCGTTGGAACAAGAGGATTACGCAAAAGCCCTCGAGTCTTTGGAAGAGAGCTACCGCTTAAATCCACAATCGACGTTGACCCGCCGCCTGTTGGTCAGGGTCTATTTGGCCCATGGGGGTCAAGCATTGGTAAATGAAGCGTGGGATGAGGCGGTGTACTATTTAGAACAGGGCCGAAAATTACAACCCGACATGGGTGAGGTCCGGTCTTTACTGGCCCGGGCTTATCTCTACCGGAGTTTTCACCGTTATCACGCCGGGGATTTCGCCGGTGCGGCGGAGGATTGCCGGCAGGGGATCGCCCTGAACCAGGGGATTGAAGGGTTTCATTATATTTTGGGCGTGGTCTATTATCAGCAGGACCGGTGGGCGGAGGCCGTGGCGGAACTAGAGACGGTGCTGCGGCTTAACCCGGAGAACCAAGCGGCGCAAGCCCTTCTGGAAGAAGTGAAAAGAGCGGGTGAGGGCGGGAAGTAATCCCGCAAGCGAAGCCAGCGGTAAAGTGACGAGCAACGCGTAACGGGTAGCATGACGGTGCGGCCGGAAAGGTCGTTTTTTTTTGTGGGAATTTTACCGGAGATAACTCCGGGGCCAGGGTGGGCGGTCGCTTTGTCCGCACTACCTGACACCCTGTCTTTTGTCTTTTCATATCATAATAAAGGTTTGCCGTGCCGGAGCTAAATGACGTTTTTTTCTACCAGTGAATTTTTTGGAGTATTTCCAGAGCTCGGCTTCGTTTGTAAGCAGGCAAAGGCAATCATGCACTTGAGCAACGCGTGACGAGGTTCGGACGACGCGAGTGTTTGAAAGATTAAACTTGAGGGAGAGGGGAGTCATGCCCCGTTTGGCTATTTTATCGGTCAGCAGTCTGCCCCTGGGAAAAAGGTGGCTGACGGAAGGGGACCGGGGTCAAGATGTCAGGCAATTGCAGGCGCTCTTGGCGGAATTGGGACTTTACGCCGGGGCGGTCAATGGTGAATATGACCTTTTAACCCAAGAAGCGGTGAAGTGCTTCCAAAAAGCTTACCGTCTTGCGGTTGATGGGGTGTGCGGACCGGACACCTGTAAGCTGCTTGTGGAGGAACGGATTCACAACCGGCTCCTCTGCCTGTGCGATGAGGGGGCGACTCTGCAGACGCTGGCGGAAAAATACGGAGTAAGCTGGCAAGCCTTAAAAGATCCGGTGACCCGCCGCCGTCTTCGCCGGGTTATCCCCGGCCAGCAGGTCATGGTGGAAAGACGGGAGTTGATCTTTACCGTTGAAACCTGCAGTCTACCCGAGGAACTGGGCCTGGAGGCTCCGGAAGGAAAGACCCTCTTCTGTGTTAAACCGGAAATGCTGACGGAGTTGACAGCAGGTTTTTCCCTGCCGCAAGGGTCGTCGTTGGTGGTAGATTTGGCCGCGTCTAACCTGTCCCGCCGTGAAAGAAAAGCCCTTTTACGGCTGCGCCGGGTGGTCAACACCGAACTGATCTGGTGGCAACATCTGGATAATACTCGTTTACCGTCAACGGAGGAAGCGGATGCTCTTATTATCTCCGTGCCGGTCTCTGCGCTTGTTGCCGATAAGCCGACGGTTTGGCTGCGCCGGATTAAAAAGTTCTTGACCGATTACCCCTGCACCCGTCTGTTTACCCATTTCGACCTGACCGGCGTGGTCCGGGATGAGCAGGGGAACGAACATTATTTAACACCGGTGGAACGGAAGCTGGCCCGTCTCAACCGGATCGGGGAACCCAAAAGAATTGGCCGGTACGGCTGGGTCGCTTATCGGTACCAGGATCAAGACGCGATCAAAACGGTTTTCGTCCCCGACCGCCTGACGATCAGAGGGATTTTGGACCAGATCGACCGGTTAAATTTACGCGGGGCCGTGTTTACGGGGCTGGATCGGTGGTGGGAGGTCTGGCGCGCGGAAGGAAACCGCTATTTTCTAGCTACCCCCCGGATTATGGTAATGCGGAAGGGATCATTGGCATAAATATTCTTAGAGCGAAATTCTTAAAGCGGCGAAATGCGGTCGGCGAAAGGAGGGTAAGGCCGCCGCACAGCGTTGGCGCCAAGTTTGCACAAGGAGGGGGTAGCATGTTTACTTGCCATTATGGGCAGGCGATAATGGAAAAAACCATCCACACTACCCGGAAGACTTTGGAGGTAAAGGGCCAGCTTGATCTGGCCGCCGATCATCCGGGACTGGAAGCGGTTCTGACGGCCCACGGATATTTACGGGAGATTAAAGGCGAAATTATCGGCGGCAAACTGTTTTTATCCGGAACAGCCGATCTCCATCTGGTTTACCGGGCGCAAGAACAACTGGACCGGGTGCCCGTTTACGGGATGGTGTGGAAAGGCTTGGATGGGGTGGTTTTCAATGGGGAGCTTGGCCTTCCCGATCTGGAGGGGTATTGGGATTGGCAGGTTCGTCTCTTAAAAACCAAACTCCAACCGGAGGGAGACCGGACCCTAAATTACCTGATGGAACTGGAAGTTCAATTGCGGGCCTATGAACCGGTGACCGTTGGTTATCTTGACCGGATTGAAACTGAAGTTCCGATCAAGACGGAAGAGGAGCATCTTTTGGTTGCGGAGCCTCTTTTGCAGACCTACGTGAAGCGGGAGTTTAACAATACTTTTGCGCTGACCTATCCCAAAATGCCACTGAGCCGTCTGATCAGTTGTCAGGTCTTTCCGGTGGAAGCCACGGCTTCGTTGGCCAAGGACCGGGTTAACATCGAGGGTAAATTGGAAGTGCATCTGGTCTATGTCGCCCTGACCGAAGATGGACAAGAGGGCGGCCTGGCGACCCAAAAATGGACCGCCGAAAACGGCGGCGCGTTTCCTTTTCAGCTCACCGTCGAGGCGCCAATGCCGCAGGAGCCGTCGATCTACTATGCACTCCGGGTCGAGAGTGTGGAATGCTCCTCCACCCATCCGGAAAGTTGTCGGGTACAAGTCCAGCTTGGTGCTGCTGTGTGTCTGACTAAAACCAGACAAACAACGGCCATCGTTGAAGTGTCGGCAGAGCAAGGGATTGTCGATCAAAGACGGGAAGCCAGTTCTTGGGTGGAAGTGGTGGAAGAAGCGGAGCGCTCCTTTGTCGTGGAAAAACTCCTTACCCTTCCGGACCAGTCGGCCAGCCTGAAGCAAATCCTACAGGTGGTGGTTGCCGATCCCCAGGTCCAATGGGAGCTGGATCAGGACCAGTTGATCCTCACCGGGGAAACCCCGGTCACCCTTCTTTACCAAGCGGAAAGTTCAGGGGAAGAAAGGGAAGCAATTATGACCGCCAATTGGGGGCAAGGAGGAACGGCGGCTTTGACCTTTGGGGTTGCGCTTGACCTCCCCGGGGTGGAAGCCGGGATGCAAGCCCGGGTTTTCCTTAATCCGCAACGGTTCACGGCCGAACCGGCGGACGAAAGAACACTCCGTCTGGTCTGGGAGTTGAAGGCAATGATTATGGTCACCCAAAGCCGTGCATTATCTCTGGTGACCGACAGCGCCTTGGTTCTACCTACGGAAGAACCAAAGCCCAGTATGCTGTTTTATGTGGTACAGCCGGGGGATACGCTGTGGGGAATCGCCCGCCGTTATAATACGACCATGGCGGCACTGGCCAAGCAGAATCAGTTGGCCGGTACCGACCAAGAATTAATTATTGGGCAAAAGCTCTTGATCCCAAAGGAAGCGGTGGTAAACTAGCTGGGGATCGGAAAAGTCAAAGGCGCCGTCGGGCGTCTTTTTTTTTACGTTTTTAACGGTGGGGTCAATCCTTGACAACCATCTGGAATTGGCTTATATTATTAAATTGTTAGGTTTAAATCGTGGTTGCCTTTCCAGAACCTTTTAAACAAAGTTTTGGTGTTCTTTTATGGAGGTGAAGAGATGCCAACCTACGACTACGAGTGCGCCAAGTGCGGCCGGTACGAATGGTTTCAAAAGATTACCGAGGATCCGTTGACGGTCTGCCCCCACTGCGGCGGTGAAACCCGTCGACAGATCAGCCGCAACGTCGGGATTATCTTTAAAGGAAGCGGTTTCTACATTACCGACAACCGGAGTTCAAATCAAGACAAAGACAGTAACCAAACTTCGTCCACAAGCGAACAAAAGGTTTCATAATAGAAAGGTCCCTTCTTTAGGTGACCTTTCTTTTAATGACTTTTAAAAACTGGAGTTTGAGGGGGGAGCAAGGTGACGGCCGCGGGGACAAAGGAACGGAATCTCTTTGTGATCATTAAGCAAACGGTGGTTGACATCTACAATCATTTAAGCTATTCGATGCTCATCAGTGTGCTTTGGTCTTTTGTCTTTATCCCTTTTGCTGGGACCATCTTTAATGCACTACTTACCGCCTTGGAAACCCAGGACCATCCGTTAAACCTTCTTTTTTTCCTGGGCATAATCGGGGTACCCTATGCCGCCTTTATTCTCGGACCGGTCCTAACGGCTCTGTATTACCAGATGAATCAAGTGATCAACAAAGAGGCTGAATTCAAAGGGTTGTGGGTTGGGTTCCGGAAGCACTATTGGCAGGCGGCAGGAGTTTATGCGATCTACACGGGTGTTCTTCTTTTTTGCTTGTTTGATCTGGTCATCTGTTTTTTTGTGTTGGAGCAGTTTACCCTCAAGATTTTGGGTTTTTTCCTGTTCTACCTTTTTCTCTTTTTGCTTGTGGCCAGCCTTTATCTACCCGGGTTTATCGTCTTCCAACGTAATACGTTGAAAAAAGTGATTAAGAAAACCTTAATTTTGTTTATGGACAACACTTTGGTGACGATTGGTGCCTTCTTGACCTTGCTCCTGGTTGGTGTCGCCTTTGCGTTTCTCGCCCCCTTACTGTTGTTTTTTTACGGCAGTTTTTTACAGGTGCTGTTGATCCGCTTGTTCCATGGCGTGATGGCGAAGTATCCGGATCCCGTCGCCCCGGCCCTGGGAGAATAAGCCGGGGTCTATCCATGAAGAAAGAGTGGTTAGGGTTCATAAAAACGTTAATGCTAAAAAAGGCATAATGGAGATTCTTTGAAAGCTAGGGGGAGAATAGTGGCGAAATATATTTTTATTACCGGAGGCGTAGTATCCTCGTTGGGGAAAGGGATTACGGCGGCGTCGATTGGACGGCTTCTGAAGAGTCGGGGTGTGAAAGTCAGTATTTTAAAGTTTGATCCCTATATTAACGTTGACCCGGGTACGATGAGCCCTTACCAACACGGTGAAGTTTTCGTCACAGACGACGGCGCGGAGACCGATTTGGATTTAGGCCATTACGAACGGTTCATTGATGAAAACTTGTCGAAGAATAATAATGTGACGACTGGTAAGGTCTACTGGTCGGTTCTGAACAAAGAGCGACAGGGTGCGTTTTTAGGGGGAACGGTGCAAGTCATCCCCCATATTACCAACGAGATTAAAGACCGGATTAAGCTGGTGGCGGAAGAAAGCCAAGCTGATGTGGTAATTGTCGAGATTGGTGGGACGGTTGGTGATATTGAAAGCTTGCCCTTTTTGGAAGCGATTCGCCAGTTCAAGTCGGATGTGGGTCGGGACGATACCATGTACATCCATGTGACGCTGGTGCCTTATCTTTCTGCTTCGGCCGAACTAAAAACCAAACCGACCCAACACAGCGTAAAGGAATTACGCGGGATCGGGATCCAACCGGATGTGATTGTCTGCCGGTCAGAGCGGCCCATTCCCGACGACCTGAAAGCAAAGATTGCCCTCTTCTGCGATATTAAACAGGATGCGGTGATCTCCAATCCGGACGTGGACACCATCTATGAGGTTCCCCTTTATCTGGAGAAAGCAGGTTTGGACGAGTTTATCATTAAACGCCTTGGTTTAAACTGCGGGGAACGGGATCTTATGACTTGGCGGGCCTTTGTGGAGAAGATGAAAAACCCCCGGTATGAAGTGGATATTGCTTTAGTCGGTAAATATGTGACTTTACCGGATGCTTATTTAAGCGTGGTGGAAGCTTTGTCCCACGCCGGTGTGGCCCACCAGACGGCAGTACGGATCCACTGGGTTGATGCGGAACAGGTCGAAGCGGAAGGCGCGGAAAAGTACCTGGCTGGTATGGACGGGATCCTGGTGCCGGGCGGTTTCGGCTACCGGGGTGTGGAGGGGAAGATTTTGGCGGCGCGCTACGCCCGGGAAAAGAAAGTCCCTTATTTAGGGATCTGTCTTGGGCTCCAGTGTGCGATCATCGAATTTGCCCGTCATGTTTGCGGGTTGACAGACGCCAATTCCTCCGAGTTCAATCCGGAAACAGCCCATCCGGTGATTGATCTCCTGCCGGAACAGAAAAACATTGAAAACCTGGGCGGGACCATGCGGCTGGGGCTGCAAGCCATCCGCCTCCAACCAGGAAGTAAAGCCTATGCCATCTATGGTCAGGAGGTAATCCAGGAACGACACCGCCACCGCTACGAAGTGAACAGCCGCTATTATGAACAGTTTAAAAAACACGGGATGTTGATCAGCGGGGTCTTTGTCGATAAAAACCTAGCGGAAATAATTGAGCTTCCGGAGCATCCCTGGTTTATAGCCACCCAGTTCCATCCGGAATTTAAATCAAGACCGCACAAAGCGCAACCACTTTTTTCTGCCTTTATCAGCGCCGCTTTAGCCCAACGCGACGGAAAACTTTAGAATTGAAGAAGAAAAAATCCGGATTCTCCGGATTTTTTCTTCTTCAACCGTACGCGGGAGGGAAAAGATGGTTAAAGCCGAACATAAGGGGAGAGAACGGGAGGGGGTAATATGATGGGGACGCCAACGCCGGTTGCCGGGAGTAAACCGAGGAAAAAGGGGAAGGTCCGGAAAGGAGAACCGAACCTTCTGTTGCGGGCCGTCCGGATCATCTGTAGTCCGTTCTTTCTTTTGGTCGACATTTTCCGGCCCCGGCCTTCGCGGCCGGTGTTCCGGGCTTTCCTCTGGCTTATGCTGGGGCTTTTTCTTCTCATGAGCGGGTTGTTTTTTTGGCTCGGCCATCAGGAGACCCGCCTGGAGCAAATGTTGGGGAGCTATTTTACCTATTCAACCGGGGCCATTCCAGTTAGTACCGAACTCCAAGAGATTATCCACCGCAATGCGCTTTTGTTTAACGTCAGTCCCCAACTGGTGACGGCGGTGATCCAAGTGGAAAGCGGTTTTGACCCCGAAGCTTACTCGCCAAAAGGAGCCTGTGGTCTAATGCAATTAACGCCTTTGGTATGGCAGGCTTATAATCCGGATTCGAAGTGCAACGGGCGGCACCGGCCAGGGGAAAAGAACCACGGTCGGGACTGTATTTATAACATCGAAGCGAATATCGCCACTGGCGTCCGTTATCTTAAGGACCTCATCGACTACTATGATGGGGAGACCGGCCGGGCGTTGGAAGCATATAATGCAGGACTGACCAATGTTGATCGGGCGCAATTCCGCCCCAAGTACCGGGAGACCAGAGCCTATCTGGGGCGGATCGGAAAACTGTTGGCGCCGGAGGAAACGGCCCATTTTGTCAATCTTTATGACCGTAGCCGCCGGGGCCATGCTTTGCTGGGTGGTCTCTTCCTTCTCACACTGGTTTTATGGGCCATCCTTTTGGTTTGGGTGAAAAAACACCGTATCTAGCCGGGCAGACAACCCTGCTCTTCCTTTTGGCCAGGCATAATTCCCGGGCACGAACATAAAAAAATAATAAAAATGGGGAAGGCAGGCGCAGGGGATGGCCGGAATTGAGTGGCAAGTGAGTACGCTAGTGTTTCTTTTTCTGACCGGTTTGGGTTGGGGTCTGCTCTATGATGGCTGTTGGTTTTTCTTTGCGCGCCGGCGACAAGTGGGCGACTTTTTCTTCTGGGTGCTTTCGGTCTTTCTGATCATTCCGGTGCTCCTGTTGACGACCGGTGGCGAATTACGTGTCTCTTTTGGGATCAGTCTCCTGGTTGGGGTAGCCTGTTACCGGCGGGTCTTTCACCCTACGATTTCTCTTTATTTGAAAATGCTCAAGCGCAAACTCCGCCGCCGGCGGGGGTTTTTTTAGCAAAATTTAGATAAAGGGCAGGAGTGAACGGTTGTAAAGCGAAATAGATTAAAGTTAGCTTTTTTATTTTACCGTGGGGCCACAACGGCGTTGGTCAGGACGGAAAGGCGGGAACGGAAGGGGAGAGCAGGATGAACCGGGTTGTTTATTTTCCGCAGCGGGTGCCGCCGGAAAATAGACGGAAGCGGTTTAGAGTGAAGGGTTTATCCTTTATCTTGCTGTTCCTTTTTTTAATCTTGCTCTACCAGATTGGGAGCGGGCTTTACAGCTATTATGTATATAACCGGCGTTTGCATGAGGCCCAAACTTTGCTCCGGGAGAAGCAGCAGATCATGGAGCATTTAGAAAGGCAGTTGCGTCAGGTGGAATTCAATCCTTTGGTGGAGCCGGAGATCAGCCGGCTTCATTAAATAAAAGTCGGAACAGGAACGAAGAAAGGGTGCAGTTAAAAGCCTTGGATCTGATTAAGCAGTTGGCGTCCGAATTTGAACTCAGTGTTGATCAGGTCAGCCGGACCGTGAAATTATTCGAAGAAGGTAATACCTTGCCGTTTATTGCCCGTTACCGTAAGGAGGTGACGGGTGGGTTGGATGAAGAACAACTACGACGGTTGGAAGAACGCTTGAATTACCTCCGGAACTTGGAAGCACGTAAAGAAGAAGTTTTGCGGAGCATTGCTGAGCAAGGGAAACTCACGCCCGAGTTGGCGCAGGCGATCAAAGCGGCGACGATCCGCCAGGAAGTAGAGGACTATTACCGGCCTTATCGTCCAAAACGCCGCACAAGGGCAACAAAGGCGAAGGAACAGGGTCTGGAACCCCTGGCGGCGCTAATCTGGGCCCAGGAGCTGACGACCGGCGATCCGGAGGAAGTGGCGTCTGCTTATCTCCGCCCCGAGCTTGGGGTGGAAGCACCAAGCCAAGCTCTGGCGGGAGCATTGGATATTATCGCCGAACAGATTGCGGACCAAGCAGAGTGGCGGCGGCTGATCCGGGATTATTTGTGGGAACATGCCCTGATCACCTCCGAGTTAAAAACCGAAGAGCCGGAAGCTCAGGTTTACCGGCAATACCATCAATATAGCGAACCGGTGAAGCGGATCCCGCCTCATCGGATTTTGGCTATAAACCGGGGCGAAAAGGAAGGCCATTTAAAGGTCGGCCTCCAAGTTGACCGGACCCCTATTCTCCGGCGACTGGAAGCGCTGGTTGTGAAGAATCCGGCCTGTATTTTTACCCCGCAGTTGATCGCCACCATCGAAGATAGTTTCAGCCGTTTAATTTTTCCCAGTATCGAGCGGGAGATCCGGGCCGCTTTGACAGAAACCGCCGAAGAACAGGCGATCAAAGTCTTCGGCTTGAACCTGCGGCAATTACTGCTGCAACCGCCCGTCCGCGGGAAAACGGTACTGGGGATCGATCCCGGCTTTCGGACCGGTTGTAAAGTAGTGGTGATCGATCCCATTGGCCGGGTGCTGGCGGCGACGACGATCTATCCCCACCCGCCCCAGGGTGAGTGGGAAAAGGCCAAAGCAAGTTTAAAGGCGTTAATCATGGAACACCAGGTCGATCTGGTCGCCAGTGGGAACGGAACCGCCGCGCGGGAGACTGAGGAATTGGTGGCGGCGACTTTAGCCGAGCTCGAGCGTCCGGTCTATTATACCATCGTCAATGAGGCTGGTGCTTCGGTTTATTCCGCTTCCCCGATTGCCCGGGAAGAACTGCCCGAGTATGATGTGGCCATGCGCGGGGCCGTTTCCATTGCCCGGCGTCTGCAGGATCCCCTGGCCGAACTGGTCAAGATTGAACCGAAAGCCCTCGGGGTAGGGGAATACCAGCATGATGTGAACCAAAACCGCCTTGAAGAAACGCTGAAAAGCGTGGTGGAATCATGCGTTAACTATGTTGGTGTTGATCTCAATACCGCCTCCGCTTTTCTGTTGCAAAACGTGGCCGGGATCGGGCCGGCGCTGGCCCGGGCCATTGTGGCGTACCGCGAAGCAAACGGCCCTTTCCGCCGGCGGGAAGAACTTCTCAAGGTCAAAAGGCTGGGTAACCACGCCTACACCCAAGCCGCCGGTTTTTTACGGTTGCCGGATGGCGAATACAGTCTGGAAAATACGGGCATTCATCCCGAGTCGTACCACATTGCTGAAGCCCTTCTGGCCGCGGTGGGTTATGAAAGCACAGATCTTACGGACCAGTCCCGTCTGGCCGTGTTACGGGAAAAACTAAAGGCCCTTGATCTGCCAGGCATGGCTGTAAAACTAAACACTGGACTGCCAACTTTGCAGGACATTGTCGAGGGGCTCTGCCGTCCGGGACGGGACCCTCGGGAAGAGCTGCCGGGTCCGGTTTTCCGGCGCGATGTTAAATCGATGCAGGATTTGAAACCCGGGATGATCCTCAGCGGCGTGGTCCGGAACGTCGTTGATTTTGGCGCTTTTATCGACATCGGGGTCGAGCAGGATGGATTGGCCCATATCTCGGAGTTGGCGGACCGGTATATTCGTCATCCTTTGGATGTGGTCGCCATCGGGCAGATGGTGAAAGTGCGGATTCTCGGTGTTGATCCGGAACGCAAACGCATCGCCCTTTCTTTGAAAGGGGTAGATTAAGGCAATATTTATTTGTGCATACTTGACAACCCATTTTTAACTGGGATATAATATAATATATTAATCTGGAGAGTATTCTCTAACCAAAGGGGAGGAAAAAACTGAATATGTCTTTTGCGGTGGGCCAGGTTGTGGAGGGGAAGGTCACCGGAATCACCAATTTCGGCGCTTTTGTGGAGCTTTCGCCTGGAATGACCGGATTGGTGCACATTTCCGAGGTCGCGGATGTTTTTGTACGGGACATCAAGGATTTTGTACAACTTAACGACCAAGTCAAAGTAAAGATTTTATCGATGCAAGACGGGAAGATTAGTCTTTCGATGCGCCAAGCCCACCCGAAGTCAAGCCGACAAAGTCAGCAGTCCTTTGAGGAGAAACTGGCTAAGTTTCTGAAGGATTCCGATGAACGCCAATCCGACTTGCGGAGAAGCATGGATTCAAAACGCGGAGGTAGAGGAGGAGGGCGTTTCAGTCATTTTTAGCGATGTACGGTCTTTTGATCGATTGAGGATAAAAAAAGGATCTTGATTAGACAAGAGATTTGTATTATAATCAAGTTTGCAGTTGTCTTTGGCGGTGTAGCTCAGTTGGTTAGAGCATACGGTTCATACCCGTAGTGTCACTGGTTCGAATCCAGTCACCGCCACCAAGTATGCGCCATTAGCTCAGTTGGTAGAGCAGCTGACTCTTAATCAGCGGGCCCGGGGTTCGAGTCCCTGATGGCGCACCATTCGAAAGCTAAAGACCGCCCAAAAGGGCGGTTTTTTTTGGATCAAAACAGACCAATGCGTTTTTTTAATGATATAATAGGTGACAAGAGAGAAAGACGTCTCCTTTTAGGCATCGCAAAGACAAACGCGCCGTGGGAAGAGAGTGGGAGGATGGTTAGGATGGAACTGGGTTTTACTCCATCGTCTTTTCCGGAAAAAGCCGTGTCGGAATTATTGGAGAATATCTTCACTTATGCGGCGGAAGGTATGGCCTTGATTGGACCGGATTATACGGTAAAAAAAGCGAACGAACGTTTTCTCCGGTTGGTTTCCGCCCCGGTCCGGAATTGGCATGGAGGCGGCATCGACCAGCTCATTCCCGATTTCGATTTGAAGCTGCGCCGTCTTTGCCTCCGGGTGAAGGAAAGGAAGGAACCGTTTATTACGGAAGCCCTGAAACTTCTTCCGGTCTTCAGCCGGGACCAGACTTTTGTCGGCTGGTTGCTCCTGGTCTTGGACGGCTGGGAAAGTAGTTTCGTTTTTCCTGCCGCATCCGGGGGTCAAAGCGGGGACTACCAGGAAAGGGGCGACCCCAAATCGGTTGACGCCTCCCACAAGCTCCTGATTGAGCAGCTCTTATCGGCAGAAACGGTGCTCAATAATTTACCGGTCGGGATTGCCGTCTACGACAGTGTCTCGTTGCGGCTGAAATGGGCCAATTCGGTTTACCGGGGGTTCCTGGAGGAGACCAGGGGCATCGTCGGACGGACCATCTATGAAACGGTTCCGGGTGCCCAAGAAAACGGACTGGTCCGGGTCTGTGATTACGTGGCGATGACGGGGGAACCCTTTGTCGCCCCCGAATTCCGGATTGACGGTTTTCCGCGGGGGGTTGTCTACTGGCGACTAACCATTCTCCGTTTGGAGCTGGCTGAACCTGAAGCACCCGTGCTTTTATTTATTGTTGCGGATGTGACCGAACAGGTGAAAACCAGGAAGCAGCAGGAAGAGGTGGTGGAGAGTGACGAGAACGATCTGACCTATCTGGAAGGCGTGGTGAACAACTTAAAGGAAGGGATCGTGATCACCGATCCCCGTCGTCAAGTGGTGTTTATGAACCCGGCCGGTATGCGGATGATGGGGTTTGACACCGTTGAAGAGACGTTGCGTCCGGTGGCCGAATACAACCGGCGGTTTCGCTTTAAAGAGCTTTCGGGGACGGCTTTACACCCCGAGGCTTACCCGTTGGTCCGGCCGTTGCGGGGTGAGGCCTTCTTTGATTTGGAACTGATCGTTGAGGATCTGGATCAAGATCGGTTCTGGGTAGGTCATTTCAGCGGGACCCCCGTCCGTAACAAGCAAGGCGAACTTATCCTCGGGGTGATCGTCTTTCGCGACATTACCCACACGAAACCAGCAGTGCAAAAGCGGAAGGAAAGGTTGGCCAGAACACACCAAGCACGAACCGAGGCGGAAAGGCAAGACCGGCAGAAACAGGTCCTCCTTGATAACATTGGGGAGGGGGTTTTAGTCCTCGCCCCCAACGGCCGCTTGCTTATGGCCAACAAGGTGGCACTGGAGATCACCGGCGTTGAAGGGTGGCCGGAGACGCTTGAAGAGCTTCTTTCACCGGCGGCACTGTTCCGGAAAGACGGGTCGCGACTGGCCCCGGAGGAACGACTGACCGCCCGCCTGCTGACGGGGCGCTACTTTACCAATGAAGAATACCGGCTAAAAAGGGGCGACGGGACCGAACGGTACCTTTTAATCAGTGGGAATGCGGTAAAAGACCGTCAGGGGCAAATCTTTATGCACCTGGTCACCATCAGGGATGTGACCGAATTACGGAATTTGGAACAGATCAGGGAAGATTATTTACATATGGTCTCGCACGATCTCCGCTCCCCGCTGGCGGTAATCTTGTCCCATGCCCAACTATTGGGTATAATCGCGAAAGAAGAATCAAAAATCGCCAATAGTGCCCAAGCAATTGCCGTTTCCGCCCTCCGGATGAACAATATGATCGCGGATCTGGTTGATTCGACCCGGATCGAATCGGGGCAATTGGTCTTGAAGACGGTCGGCATCGATTTGGACCGGTTTATCCACGACTTTTTACGGCGGATGCAGGGTGTGATGGCTGTGGAGCGGATTCGTGTTACCAAAAGGGAACCTTTAAAACCGGTCATTGCCGATCCCAACCGCTTGGAACGGATCTTTGTTAATCTGTTGTCCAATGCTTTAAAGTATTCGCCGCCAAAAACAGCAGTGGAGATCGAATTTTGGGTGGACGATCCCCGAATGGTGATTGCCATCCGGGATCAGGGGGAAGGAATTAGCCCGGTCGATTTGCCCCGGATCTTTGACCGGTATTACCGGGTGCGGTCCTGTGGTGAAGAAGGGATTGGCTTGGGTCTCTATATCGTAAAAGAATTGGTGGAAGCCCATAACGGAACCGTTTGGGTCGAGAGTGAACTGGGGCAAGGAAGTACTTTCTATTTTACCCTTCCGGTCTTGTCCCCGCAGGAAGAGGAGTAAATTAGGGAAAGGAGTCTCCCGGGAAGATGAGGCGTTGTTGTTTTTATTGGAGCTTTTTTTTTGGGATCGTTTTTATTCTGATCATACCGGCGGTTTTGGCTATGGAACCGGGAACGGAAGTACACAGTTTGGTGCTGGAAGAAGCGGCGCCAGCCCCCGGTTTTGACGGAACGGCGCAACCGGTAGCGGAGGAGGTGCCGGCACCGGTTTGTCCCGAGTGGATTGTAGAAACCGGACCGTTCCTGTGGTATGGGATTTCCCAGCGGGACGGCTTTTTGGTCTCCTTTGATGCGGGGATAACCTGGGAAGCCCGGAACGAAGGTCTGCCCCGCCGCTTGTTAACCGCTACGGAACGCCCGGCGATGCTCACGGCGATTGGGGTGGATCCGCTGCAGCCCCGGCGGGTCGCCGTGACCACGATGGACCGGATCTATCTGTCCGAAGATTATGGCGCCACCTGGCAGCGGATTCCTTTTCGCAACGGCAGTGCGATCACGGCAGTTGCCCTGGCCCCGGAGAATGAAGGACAGCTTTTGGTCGGCACCTCGTTTGCCGGTTTTTATGAAACGACGGACGCGGGCCGTAGTTGGACAAAACTTTCCGGGGGTCTGAGTTTTCTGCAACAGACGCCTTATGAAGAAGAGGTGGCCGCCCTGGCCTATCATCCAGAAAATTCTGACAAGCTCGTGTTGGCGTGCGGGTTTGGGAACGGCCTCTATTTTTACAATAAAGCCTTGAACATCTGGGAAGAATTGGTGACGAGGAACACCGGACGCCGACTGGTGAAGAACCTCCTTTTCCAGCGGGCGCGGTTCGCAGAGGAGGCCGACTTTACCTCTTCATCCTCCTGGTGGTTGCAGATTACATACGCCGACGGAATTGAAGTATATACCTGGCCCGCCTTGGAACTGGTTACCGCGGTGACCGTGCCGTTGCCACCGGTCGACCGGGCGAAGGCCGACCGCCTGAACCGGGCGGCTGATAAATACGGGATCTATGTGCGTTCCGATTTTGCCTCCGGCCGCCGGTTGGACAACCACATCCAGTTTATGAAGCGCAATGGGTTAAACGCCATGGTGGTTGACTTTAAGGATGACATGGGTTTTGTTACCTATGACACGAAAGTCCCTTTTGCCCACCAGATCGGTGCTGTCCTGAAACGCTTCGAGGCCAAAACCTTAATCCAAAAGGCGAAGGAAAACGGGATCTACGTGATCGGCCGTTTGGTGGTCTTCAAGGATAGCCGCTTGTACCGGTACGATGACCATCGCTACGCGATCTGGGACCAGTCCGGAAATGGCCCTTGGCGCCACTTGGTGGCAACCCGGACGGCTGATGGTGAGACCGCCTATGTCCAGCGGGAACACTGGGTTGATCCTTACGCCCGGGAGGTTTGGGAGTATAACCTGGCCATCGCGGAAGAGCTGCAGGCTTTGGGGGTGGATGAGATTCAGTTTGACTACATCCGTTTCCCCACCGACGGTAACTTGAACCGTTGTTACTACCGGTATCAACCGCCCGGTGCCCGGCGGATCGACGCCTTGGAAGGATTTCTAGCCCACGCCCGCACACGGCTGCAGATTCCAATCAGTGCCGATCTTTACGGCTATCACTGCTGGTATCTGATGGAAGGGCTGACCGGGCAGAATATCCGTGTCTTTGCCGAGTACGTGGATGTGATTTGTCCCATGTATTACCCCTCCCATTTTGCCGACGCCTTTTACCCCGGGGATTATTTGGAACGGGCCGAGTATATTTACCGGGAAGGTTCGTTCCGGGCCCAGGTTTTGGCGGGCGGGGCATGTATCATCCGCCCGTATGTGCAAGCTTTTCGCTTGACCAGACGGGAATTGGCTATGGCTGCACCCGTTTATAGCGAATACTTGATTAAACAGGTGACAGGGACGCTTGCTTCACCCGCCTCCGGCTTTACCCTATGGAATAATGCCAACGATTACTATATGGTAAAGCGGCCGTTGACCGACATAATTTACCAGGTTGACGAATAAAGGAAAAGCCGGTTCCGCTCACGAACTGGGCATATAATCGACGAAAGAAGTCCGACCAGCAAAAAGAAAGGAGGAAACGAGCATGCGCCAATCCTTTTTCGTCGGTTTCCTGGTTATTGCGCTGCTGTTGATCCCCCAGGTTGTTCTGGGCTTCAGCACGCCGGAGGTCCAAGTACGGGGTGGGGAGACCGCATTAATGTTTGTGGGGGATAAAGGGTTGCAACTCAGCACTGAATATGGTGTTTCTGCGGAGATCGGCTTTTGCGTAGCGATCAGAAAAGATGCGACCAAAGTTGGCGCGAAATATGAATTCGATTCGAACCTGGCCTTGCTTTTAGGTCTGGTTGACGCGGCGCCATTTATCGGTGCTAACATCTATATGCCTCTTGACCAGTACATGGGGCTCATCGGCGAACTCGATCTCTCCCTGGCCAGTAACCGGCTGAGTGCCCAGTTGGAACTGGGTGTGGTTTTAGACCTGGTGGATAACCTGGATCTCCGGGGCGGGTTGTTGGCCGAAACCGACCAGGAAGGAAAGAATTTCAGTTTTCAAATCGGGTTAGGAGTCAACTACTGAACGACAAAAGGGGCCTGGCTAAGGACCCTTTTTTTCGAGCATAATGGGAGTGGTAGGCCTTAGGACCAAGGAACTTTATAGTGACTGCCGCGTTCTACTATGGGTATGTTGTCGCCCGCGCCGGTGACGGATAACGCCACCGCGTGGCATGAAGCGTTGATCAGAGCCGGGCGGAAGGTCCTTTTGATCATGGCGTTGAAAAGGAGGATGGGGATGAACATTTTAATCGCCATTTTGGCTTTGAATTTGATTGTCATCCTGCATGAATTAGGCCACTATTTAGTGGCGAAAGCCGCCGGGATTCGCGTCTTGGAATTTTCGCTCTTTTTTGGACCCAAACTGTTCAGCACAAAAAAGGGGGAGACCACCTTTTCCCTGCGGCTCTTCCCGGTGGGCGCTTTTGTGCTTTTAGAAGGGGAAGAAGAGGCTTCCGATAGCGAGCGATCTTTCAGCAAGAAACCATTGGCGGTCAGAATGGCGGTGGTGGCCGGCGGCCCGGTGATGAATTTCCTTACGGCCTTGGTCTTTATTGGTGTGGTCTTTACCGTGTTCGGGTACAGTTCGCTGGTTCTGGGGCCGGTCCCGCCCGGGTCACCCGCGGACGAGGCCGGGCTGATGGCCGGCGACCGGATTCTCCGTTATGATGGGCGGCGGGTGTACCAACCTTCTGACCTATATTCCTTTATGGCCATTAACAATGGGAAACCCAGTATTATCCAGCTGCAACGGGGAAACGAAAAAAAACAAGTGTTGTTTGCTCCGGACGTAATTCCGGCGGAACGCTATATTCTTGGTTTTGGCGCCGCGGAACCTTACGGTGAAGAATCCACCCTTGTTGAGTATGTGGTCCCCGACTCCCCGGCGGAGGCCGGCGGGCTCTTACCGGGCGACCGGATCATCCGCCTTGATGGACAGCCGGTAACGACTAAAAAAGAGATCAGCGCGTTAGTCCAGGCGAAGCAGGGTCAACCGGTTACCGTAACTGTTTTCAGAGCCGGCCGGGAGGAGACGCTACGGATCACTCCCCGTTTAGAGAAAGACACCCCCTACTTTGATACGGGGTTGTCCTTTCGGACGCTCCGCGGGGGTGGCGGTACCATCCTTAAACAAGCCGTGGTCTATATCTATGCGGTGATCCGGAGTGTAGTTTATAGTTTCGGCTGGTTGTTGACGGGGAAAGTATCCTTGACTCAATTGGCGGGGCCGGTGCGGATCGTCAGCATGATGAGTGAAGCGGTGAGTTACAGCCCTACGTTGTCCTTAATCCTGCTGAACCTCCTGAACATCTCGGCCTTGATCAGTATCGCCATTGGGGCGACCAATCTTTTGCCTCTGCCGGCCCTGGACGGGGGACGCCTCTTACTCTTTATCTTGGAGGCGATCAGGGGAAAACCGCTTTCGCCGGAGCGGGAAGCCAGTATCGCCATGGTCGGTTTTGCGCTGTTGATGGCGTTGGCCGTTTTTGTGCTTCTTAATGACATCATCCAACTGCTTCGGGGTTGACCCGCCGGTTTACGTATAGTAAACAAATTCGCAACAACGACGAAGAGAGGGAAAATTTTACCGATAGAGAATTCATTTCTATTAGATTAAATTTGGCGATGTTGGGAGGGGAGGGGAAGGATGAAATATTTACCTTTGAATACGATCACGGAAGAAATGTTTCTAGCACATGCGGTCTTCGGCAACGACGGGAGAATTCTACTGAATAAGGGGACAAAGCTGACTCCCGCCTACCTGCATCGTTTGGAGCGAATGGCTTATACCCATCTATATGTTTACGAATCACCGGACGAAAAGTGGGACTGTACCGGTTTGCTCAGCGACCGGATTCGGGTGGAGGCCATCCGTGTTTTGCATGAATCGCTCATTCGGGTGGTGGAGCGCAAACCCCTTAACGAGCCGCTCATTTCTTTCGTCATCGAAGGGTTGTTAAAAGACGTGTTGCAGGCGGAAGATCGGGTCTTTGACATTATTGATCTAAAAACCCCCGACAACTACTTTTATAATCATTCCCTCAATGTGGCGATCCTTTCCGTTCTGATGGGCAGGCAGCTCAAGCTTGACCGGGAAGAACTGAAGGAGCTGGCCATGGGTGCGTTCCTCCACGATTTAGGTAAGGCTTATATTAAAACGGCCATGAAGAGACTGCAAGATCTGTCCGCCAAGGATGCCGCCCAAATCAGACAACATACGAAACGGGGCTTTGATATTTTACGGACCGGTTTTTCGCTGAAAGTGGCCAATATGGCCTATCAGCACCACGAGCGGGAAGACGGTTCCGGTTATCCCCTTGGGTTAATTGGGGTCGATATTCCCCTCTTCTCAAAGATTGTGGCGACTGCCAATGCCTTTGAGGTCATGGTCTCCAACCCGATTGACCAGGAACGCCTCTGGAACGACCAAGCGCTCCAGAAGATCACCGCCGCGACTCCGGCAAAGTTTAATCCGGCTGTCGTCCGGGCCCTGCGCCAGTCGGTTGCGCTTTACCCGATAGGTAGTGTGGTGGAGTTAACGGGCGGGGAACAACGGGTGGTGGTGGCGGTTTCGACCGCGAAGATGGTTCTGCAACATCCCAAAAACCTTTCGGACCTGCTGGAGTTACCGGTGACGGAGTTTTCCCGGATTGCGCAACGGGTCCTTTGATTACGCGACCAGACCAGATCCAACGGGTTAATCATGGTGAGGCTGATCAATGATTAGGAGGAGACTTAATGCTTGAACTACCTTACTCCGTTTGTCTGCCTAAACAATACCGGTCACTCCTGGGGGTGAAAGAAACCCAGATTGCCATCAAAAAACTGAAAGATTTTTTTGAAAACGCCTTGGCGCAAGAATTGGGCTTGGTCCGGGTTTCTGCTCCTTTGTTCGTGACCCCGGAATCCGGGCTAAACGACAATCTGACCGGCGCGGAGCGACCGGTCAGCTTTGATGTGAAGGGTTTAAACGGACGAAGATGCGAGATTGTCCAGTCTTTAGCCAAGTGGAAGCGGATGGCCCTGCAATATTATGGCTTTGGTCCCGGCGAAGGCTTATATACCGACATGAACGCGATCCGCCGGGATGACGAACTGGATAACCTGCATTCGATCTATGTTGACCAGTGGGACTGGGAGAAGGTAATCCGGCGGGAGGAAAGGACGGTTGCGACCTTAAAAGAAACCGTGCGGGCCATTTACCGGGTGTTGCAAGCAACCGAGGCCTATATCCGGGAGTACTATCCCGTGCTTCCGGCGGACTTGCCGGCGGAGATTAAATTCATTACCGCTCAGGAGTTGGAAGACCGTTATCCGGAGGTGCCCCCCAAAGTGCGGGAAGAAAGGATCGCCCGGGAATGGGGGGCGGTATTTATCATGCAGATCGGGGGTACCCTGAAGTCAGGCCAGCGCCATGACGGGCGTGCACCCGATTATGACGACTGGAAACTCAACGGAGATCTAATTCTCTGGTATGATGTCCTGGCGAAGGCCATGGAGATTTCGTCGATGGGGATCCGGGTTGACGCCGAAAGTCTGCGGCAACAGGTTGCGGAGTTGGGTTGCGAGGAACGGCTGGCCCTGACTTACCACCAGGATTTACTGGCGGGCCGGCTCCCCTATACCATCGGAGGCGGAATTGGCCAGTCGCGGTTATGCATGTATTTTCTGAAGAAGGCCCACATCGGGGAGGTTCAGGCTTCCGTGTGGCCGGATGAGATGATCAAAGCCTGCCGGGAAGCGCAGATCTTCCTGTTGTAGCCATCAAGACAATAGCCACGGGATTTTGCCCAAAGATAAAATCCGATGCGGAGTTGGGGGAATGAATATGGAAGAAGTATTAGTAAAACAGATTTTCCGGGATCCCGAGACTTATTTGGGCCGCGCTGTTCAGGTCAGCGGTTGGGTCCGGACCATACGGGTCTCGAAAAGCTTTGGTTTTATCGAACTCAATGACGGCTCTTTCTTCCACAACATCCAGATCGTTTTTGACGACACTTTGCCTAATTTTCAAGAGATTGCCAAACTGCCCATCGCCACGGCCCTGCGGATCGAGGGCCAGCTGGTGGAGAGCCCGGGCGCAAAACAACCTTGGGAGATTAAAGCAGAGCGGATCACCATAGAAGGCCGTTCCGAGCCGGATTATCCCTTACAAAAGAAACGCCATTCGTTGGAGTTCTTGCGGACCATTGCCCATCTGCGGCCGCGTTCCAATACTTTTTCGGCGGTGTTTCGCGTGCGTTCCTTGGCCGCCTATGCGATCCACCGTTTTTTCCAAGAACGGAATTTTGTCTATGTCCACACCCCGATTATTACCGGGAGTGACTGCGAAGGGGCTGGCCAGATGTTCCGCGTGACGACCTTAGATTTTGCCGACATCCCCCGGGATGAAGAAGGGCGGGTTGATTTTCGCCAGGATTTTTTCGGCCGGGAGACCCATTTAACCGTGAGTGGACAGTTGGAAGCGGAAACCTTCTGTATGGCCTTCCGCAATGTCTACACCTTTGGCCCGACTTTCCGGGCGGAAAACTCCAATACCCCGCGGCACGCGGCCGAGTTTTGGATGGTGGAACCGGAGATCGCCTTTGCCGACCTGAATGACAATATGGCGTTGGCGGAAGAGATGCTCAAGTACATTATCAACTACTGTTTGGAGCAGGCCCCGGAGGAGATGGCCTTCTTTAACCGGTTTATCGATCCGGACCTGCTGGCGCGGCTGGATAATGTGGTCAATTCCGATTTTGGGGTGATTACCTACACGGAAGCCATTGAGCTCCTTAAAAAAGCGGACCAGGACTTCAAATATCCGGTGGCGTGGGGGGCTGACCTCCAGACTGAACATGAGCGTTACCTGACAGAAAAGATCTTTAAGAAGCCGGTGTTTGTGATCGATTACCCCAAGGAGATCAAAGCCTTTTACATGCGGCTAAATGATGACGGGCGGACCGTTGCGGCCATGGATCTTTTGGTCCCGGGGGTCGGTGAGATCATCGGCGGCAGCCAAAGGGAGGAACGCCTCCCACTTTTGGAAGCCCGGATGAAGGAGTGCGGGCTGGATTTTGCCGATTATTGGTGGTACCTTGAACTGCGTAAATACGGTGGAACCAAGCACGCCGGCTTCGGTCTTGGTTTCGAGCGGGCGATTATGTACCTGACGGGTATGGCCAACATCCGGGATGTGCTCCCCTTCCCACGGACGGTGAAATCGGCCGAATTCTAGGCGAGGCGTTTTTTCGGGATAATTATTGTTGCATTGGGCAATACTATTAGTAACCGAAGATTACTAACCTAGTTCGTCGCCAAAAATCTTGGCGTGTCAAGGGCAAGAAAGCAAAGGACGGTAAAACCCGACCAAGGAGGGGCGCCAATGAAAAACCAGGTGGAGCTGGTGGTGGACAGCAAAACCTTGATCGGTGGAAACCCTTGTTGGGAAGAAGAGACCCAAACCTTTTTCTGGGTTGACCTGATGGGGAGTAAAGTCTATGCTTACCAGCCGGCGACCGGAGAGTGGCAGTGGATGGAGGTCAGCCAGCATGTGGGGGCGTATATCCCGCGGCAGGGTGGCGGGGCGGTCGTTGCGCTCCAGAGTGGTCTTTACCTTTTGGATCCGCAAACGAGAGAAATGGCGCCCGTCTTCATCCCGGATCCGACCGAGAACCGTTTCATTAGTGGAAAATGTGACCAGACCGGACGGCTTTGGGCCGGAACGTCGGATCTGTTGAGCCAAAAGCCCTGGGGGACCCTTTACTGTATGGAAAAAGACCACACGGTGCGGCCGGTGTTGGTCAACGCCACCCTGCCGTGGGGTTTGGGGTGGAGTCCGGATTACCGGGTGATGTATTACGTGGATACGCCGACCCGGGAGATTGTCGCTTTTGATTTCACCCCGGAGAGCGGTGCGTTAAACAACAAACGGACGGTGGTTAAATTCCCGGAAGGGGTTGGGTTCCCGGCCGGCATGACGGTCGATGCGGAGGGGAAACTGTGGGTGGCCCACTGGCAGGGAGGCCGGGTGACCCGTTGGGATCCGGAGACCGGTGCGCTGCTCACCACGGTGTCACTTCCGGTTTCGCTCGTGACCTCTTGCCAATTTGGCGGGAGTGCCTTTGAAGATCTGTATATTACTACCGCCCGTTACCCGTTGAACCCGAAAGAACTGGCCCGGCAACCACAGGCCGGCGGAATCTTCTGTTTTCGTCCGGAGGTCAACGGGCTTCCTACTCCGAAATATGTCTCCTGATGGCCGTAGACGGCGGCACCGGGGCCGGATAACAATTCATCGCCAGGAAACGGGGCTTTTCTGCCGCTTCGTAACCGGCGTGCAGATTCGCCCGGATCTGTCCCGGATCAAAAGAGAGCGTGTCGCCTGGTAGCGGCTTGGTTGGGGCGATAATCTGGATCGGAATCGGCCGTTTGCCCGGATAGCGCCACCAAGCCTTATTGATTTCCTGAGCGAGTTGCAAATCATTGACCGCGATCTCGCTGAGCAGGATCTCCACTGTCCGGAGGATTGCCTTGAGGGCATGGCCGGGCCGGGCGGGGGGCAGGGCTGCTTCCAAATTGGGGCCGATGGGGAAAGTGGTGATCACGATGATCTCATCGGGGTGTTCTTTAATGGCCGCAGCCAGGGGGGTCAGATCCCGTAAACCCCCGTCATACCAATGTTGACCGGCGATGGGTACTGCCGGGAAGAAAAAGGGCATACTGGCGCTGGCCAAAACATAAGCGAGATAATCCGGTTGGAGCTCCCGACAGCGGCTGTCGGCGCACAAGAGTTTTCCGGTTTCGAAAGAGACGACCGTTACTTTGACGACCGTCCGTGGGTGAAAGAGGCGCTCTGAGTCGATCCGGCGGTGGATCAAATCCCGGAGACCGCGGGGGTTGTATAACGCGCCCCGCGAAGCGAACCGCCACAGGCTTCCGAAGAGACCGCCGCGGTAAATGCAGCGGTTACCCTTGATCCCTAACCAGAGGCCGGTCAGTTCCTCGGCTAACTCCTGTAGTTCCTGGTGGTTACGGGCTTGGCCGAGGAAGGCGGCATTGAGCGCGCCCACGCTCGTCCCGGTGAGCAGCTGGAAATCCAGCTTTTTTTTGTTGACCAAATTGGCAATGGCGCCGACCTCAAAGGCGCCTTTACTTCCCCCTCCGGATAAAACCAAGGCCCGTTTCATCGGCACTCCCCCCCCTCGTTGATGAGTTAATCACCACATGTCGTTCTGCTTTGTACCGTTTGTGGTGTTGGTTTTGCTTCATCTTATGAGCGAGCGGGGGAGTTGTTGCCGGATTGTTTCCTTACCCGGAGATGGTGATCCCTTGCGCCCGGATCCACGGTAAAAGGGCCGTGCCGAAATCGATGCGTTCTTGCGAAATGCCCGTGATCGACTGGAAGAGGTGGATCAGGTTACCGGCGATCATCGTCTCACAGAGTGGATATTGAAGGGCACCGTCTTCAATGTAGAAACTGTTCTTGGCAACACCGGAAAAGTCCCCGTTTGGGCTGGGGGCGCCGCCGGAAAAACGGTTCAGCAGGCGGCCGCGCTTTACCCCTTTCAAGAGCGCGGCGAGGGGTTGGTCGCCCGGGGTGACGACGAAAGCGCCGCCGTCATTGACCGCCCGGGGCAGACCGGTTTTGTTTGCCCCATACTGGCTTAACAGAAAGGTTTTTAAGACGCCGTGCTCAATGATGGTGGCGTTTTGGGCTTCATAGCCGTCGCTGGTGATAAAGTAGCCACTTTTAATCTCGGGGGACACCGGACGGGAGGCCAAGGTCAGGTCGGGACTGGCTACCGGCTGCTCTAATTTGTGCCGGAATGGGCTGGTTCCGGCGATTAATGGTCCGTCACTGATGGTAATCCCAAGTAGAGAGTGGAGGAACCCTTCCAGGCAATCCGGGGTGATGATCACTTCCCCGGTGAACTTTTCCGGGACCTTCCGCGGGGCTTGCCCTTGGTTGGCCTGCGCCAAAAGGATCCGGAGAGAACCGCAGTCCAGCAGATCTTGGTCCAGGTTCTGGGTGAAAAAGCCCGTGTTGTTAAAGGAAGAGGACCCGGTGGCTTCTTGGGCCGAAAAGGTAACGGCAAAACGGTACCCGCCTTGATTGACGGTAAAATCGACGCCGTTGGAATTTTGGAAGAACGTGGTCTGTCTGGTGAAATCCAGATATGCGTTGAGCAGGATGATCCGGGGAAAGTCCACGGTGACGTCGCGGATAAAGGTCTTAAACCTTTCGTACATCAGGTCCAGATCAGGGGTGGCTTCGCCCTTGTCAAACACTTTGGCCGGTTGGTACGGGGCGATATCGTGAGCGGGGTCCGGCGCGGAGGAGGCGGCAATTGCCAACACTTCTTGCACGGCCGCGGCCAAAGTGTTCCGGTTAATTTTGTTCAGGAGAATGCTGCCCTGCCGTTGGTCGCGCAAAGCTGTTAAACGTAGATGATGATCGATGGTTGTCCGGATCAGTTTCAACGCCCCGTTCTCCAGATTCAGCTCCGTCTTTTCGGTTTTGACCAGGACGGCCTCGGCTTTTTCGGCACCGGCTTGCTTTAAGGCATCTAACGCGATGTGGTTCAATTCTTTGGTTGGCATCTTTAGCGACCTCCGATCATAACTTGGCATTTGAGGGCGGGTCCGCCCAAACCGACCGGGATTAGTTGTTTTTTCCCGCACATCCCGCCATTTAGCCATTTAAACTCCTGCGAAACAGCGCTTACCGTCTGTAGGACCTGAAAGGCCAAACCGGAGATGGTCGTATCTTTGATCGCCCGCCCCAGCTTTCCGTTTTTCACTTCATAGCCCAGCGTGACGCCGAACATAAATTCACTGGTCGCATCGGCCTGCCCATTGCTGGGCCGGATGAGATAGTAACCGTCGTCGAGGGAAGCGATCATCTCCTCCAGGCTGTCCTTGCCCGGCAGGATTGCGGTGTTCCGCATCCGGATCAAAGGCTCATCCGAGAAGCGGTAAGCCCGGGCGTTGCCGGTCGGGGGGACCTGAAAGTGGCGGGCGCTCTCCTTGTTGTGGAGAAAACCCTTCAGGATACCCTGGTCAATGAGGACCGCGTCGGTGGCGGTAGTTCCTTCGTCGTCGACATGGATGGGAACCGGGCAAGTTTCACCAAGCGCGGTATGGGCGAAATCAACGAGGGAAACCAAGGGACTGGCGACAAGCTGGCCGAGTTTTGGACCGACGACCGAGCCCCCCAGTACCAGATCGGCTTCACAGGTGTGGCCGATGGCTTCATGGGCCAGGATGCCGGTCAATTCCGGCGCGAGGACACAGGTTTTCACTCCGGCGGCTGCATAAACACCTTCCTGTTTTCGCATTAAATGTTCGTATAACTGGTCAATCTTTGGATAGAGCTCCTCCGGACTGGAAAAAAGGGTTTCAAATTGTCCGCGGCCCCCGAAGACCTCGTGCAGACTGACGGGTGCGCCGTCGTGCTCTACGGTCAAGCCGATCTGAATTAAAGACCGGTCGTACAACGAAGAGGCATAAGCGCCGTCGGAGGTCAGGAGGGTCTTTTTCAACTCCATCCGGTTCAGGACCACCGTTCGGCTGGCTAGCCGGGGGTATTTGGTGGCAATGTACCGGTCAACCGTTTGGAGAAAATCTACCAACTGTTCCGGGCTGGGCGACCGGCCGGTCGGGGGTGGATCGCGGTGGGAGATCCGTTCACTCCGGGGTAAGGGGGCGCCGTCCTGCGGCTCCTTGGCCGCAAGAAAAGCAGCGTTGTGCGTGGCGGTGTTGACCACAAACTTAACGCCGTCGGCGGTTGCTTCCGGGGAGGAAGCAAAGCCCCAGGCACCATCCTTATAAACCCGGGCGGAGACCCCGCTGGTGGTCAGCCGGGTGTTGGTCGTGTTGTTCCCTTTTAAAAAACCAATGACTAAGCTGTTATTTTCTTGGTAACGTAGTTCGGTGTACGCGGTGAACAAGTTTTTGAACGAAGATAAATCGATGTTCATCCGGACTTCCCTCTCTCTTTAAATTTCTGAAAGGATTATTAAGGATTATAACATTAAAATGAACTATTTACCAAATATTCTAGAAAAAATAATAGAAATGTTTTATACTTGTGATAGGAAGTTCCATTCCCGTTTTGCCGGGCAGGGGACGGGTTTTTTCAGCGTTAGTTTCCCATCTTGACCAATATTTATTAATGGACGGAGGACTCGAGATTGCGCTATTTACCGCTGGATGAGATTGAAGAAGGAATGTTTCTGGCCCGGAGTGTCTTTGGTGAAGACGGCCGAACACTACTGGCCAGAGGCGTAAAACTAACCAAAAATTACCTGCGTGAGTTAAAAGCATTGAATTACACCCACCTTTTTGTCGGCGACCGGCCGGAAGAGGTTGAAGTGAACGGGATCAGTGAACAAACCTATAGTCAGGTACTTCGTTCGGTCCGGGGAGTTTTTTTGAGTGCCGCCAAAAACCAGAACCTTGATTTTAAAGAGGTGCTGGATGTGGTGGACTTCATGGTGGATGAAGTGTTGAACGCCGATGTGATGTATAACATGCTGGACATTAAAAACCATGACAACTATACTTATCTCCATTCGGTCAAGGTTGGCATCATCGCCCTTATCATGGGGAAAAACTTGGGGTTGGCCCGGAAACAACTGAAGGAATTGACGGTGGGTGCTTTACTCCATGACATTGGGAAAATGTGTATCGAAAACACGATCTTAAAAAAAAGAGGCCATCTTACTTACCAAGAATATGAAAAGATGCGTGACCACCCAAAATACGGGTTTGAGATTCTCCGCGGCGCGCCGGGGGTCAATCTCCTCTCCGCCCATGTTGCTTATCAGCACCACGAGCGGGAGGATGGATCCGGTTATCCCCGCGGACTGAATGGTGACCAAATCCATCTTTACGCCAAAATTGTGATGGCGGCCGATTCTTACGACGCCATGACTTTGGGGCGTAGTTACCGGCGGACGCTGTGGAACCATGAAGCTTTAGCCCAACTGGCCGCCGAGGCGCCGGAAAAGTACGACCCGAAGATGATTAAACTTTTGGCGCAGTCCGTTGCTTCCTATCCGGTCGGGAGCGTCGTTTTGCTTAACAATCTGGAGGTGGGACTGGTCACTGCGGTCACCCGTAGCAGTGTAGAGATTGAGTTTTTGACCGGGGCAGATAAGGGCCAAAGGGTAACCATCAGGGCAAACGACTTATTAAAGGTTGAACGGCGGCTTTCCTGAAAAGAAAAGATCTCTTAACATAAAATCACCTGTCAATAGTCTATGAAAATGTCAGTAAAAAGCCTTAGTTTTATTCCGTGAAAATGTCACCATGGGTTTTTTGCAAGAATTAGATTTCCACGTACAAGATCCTATTGATAAAACGGGTCGACAAG
>JAAYHQ010000080.1 GCA_012727425.1 Bacillota bacterium | reverse complement strand
TAATTGATAATTAAAGCACATTCACCGGCGGTTCGCCCCGGGCGAACCGGAGCAGGTCATCGGTGATGATCCGCGAATGGTGTTCCACGACCTCATGGGTGGCGCCTCCGATATGGGGAACCACATAACAATTGTCCAACTTTAGTAAAGGATGATCCGCGCCGAGCGGCTCCCGGTCGAAGACATCCAAGGCCGCACCGGCAATCTTTTGCTCTTGCAAAATCCGGATCAGATCCGCCTCTTTGGTTATTTGGGAACGGGCGGTATTGATAAAATAGGCCGTCGGCTTCATCCGGCTCAACAGTTCATAGCCGATCATCCCGGTGGTTTCCGGAGTAACCCGGCAATGGACGGAAACAAAATCGGCCGTGGCAAACAGCTCCGCCAACTCCTTCACCACGTGAATACCCATCTCGTCCGCCACCACCGGATCCAGATAAGGGTCATAACACTGAACCCACATCCCAAAGGCTTGGGCGATCCTGGCCACCTTCATCCCGATAGCCCCCAGGCCGACCAGGCCCAAAACCTTATTGTACAGCTCCCCGCCTCTGAACTTGACGTAAGTCATCTCGCTCTGCGCCGTCCATTTTCCTTCCTTCATGTAGCAATGGGCGGCCGTAATTTTCCGGGTAAGCTCACCCATTAAGAAGATGGTCAACTCGGCCACGGCCACCGCATTGCGGCCGGGAGCATAGAGGGGAATAATCCCTTTCTTTTTGGCATACTCATGGTCGATATTAAACGGCGTCCCCCGCACCGAAGCAATGACCTTGAGCTTTTTCCCGGCATCAATCACTTCTTTGTCCGCCACTTCCATTTCGCTGACAAAAACATCAACATCAGCGATGCTGGCCAACAATTCCTCTTTGGATAATTCCTGCCGATTTACACCCCATCCCCTCAAGACAACCTGATAATATTCGGAAAGGCGTTCGACCGCTTCCCGGGAAAACGGTGCTGTAATTAAAGCTTTCATCCGTGTTCACCTGGCCTTTCTGGCGTATACTCGCAACATTGCTTATCCCATTCCCTGGTCCGATCGACTCTTTTGCTTTACGGAAAATTGATTAACACTTTCCCGCCGGTCTTTCCTTCGTAAAACAGGTCACAAGCGGTCTGTAACTCTTCCAGCGGAAACCTGGCGGTGACCAGCTTGTCCTTGTTGGCAAAGAAACCTCCCTTCATCAACTGCATATTTTCAAAATATTCCTTGACCGGAAAATACCATGAACGGATCATGATCAGGTCTTTCAGCCGCATTTCCAGATCAATGGTGAGCGCAAAATCATCCGGCTGCTCCCCCAGTCCCAAGACCACGCCGCCAAACCGCACAGCTTTCACCGCCTGGACCAACGTGGCCGGACTGCCGACCGCCTCCACTGCAAGATCAACACCGCCTTCTGTTTTCTCCCGCACAAAGTCGAGGACCGGTGTTTCCGGGACTTTAAGAGGAACGGCCCCCAATTCCCGGGCCATTGCCAGGCGGAGCGGGGAGAGATCGGTCGCGTAAACCTGTTTTACCCCCAACGCCTTCAAGATCAAGACCGTACCCAGGCCAACGGTGCCACAACCGATAACCAGAGCCGTTCCGGCTTCTTCCGCCCGGGCCAGCCGTAACCCATGGAAGGGGGTCCCCAAGGTGTCCAGAAGCAACACCCCGTCTTCAAAGGA
Organism: Bacillota bacterium; assembly: GCA_012727425.1. Classification (GTDB taxonomy): domain Bacteria; phylum Bacillota; class UBA4882; order UBA10575; family UBA10575; genus Capillibacterium. The sequence goes on along the minus strand of JAAYHQ010000080.1, from coordinate 10,151 downwards.
AAGCTCTTCAGCCAAAGGTAAGGCGTTTTGCGCGTCGGTGACCAGATACTCGGCAAACCCGCCGGGATAGGCCCAACCGAGATTCACTTTTTCCGGGTAGTTGAGGCACATGGTGGTCAACCCCTGTTGGCAGTAAACGCAGTCACCGCAGAAAGAGGTCAGATAAACCACCACCCGGTCCCCGGGACGCACATTGGTGACACCCGGCCCCACCTGCGTGACCACCCCGGCCACCTCGTGCCCTTGGTGGTGAATATAGCCATTGAGGTAGTTTTCCCGTTCGGAACCGCAGAGGCCGCAACTTTTTACCGCCACCACCACTTGCCCTTCACCGGCCACCAGCGTTGACTTCTCCTCAAGGACCACCTTTTTTCCACCGGCAAAGCGTGCTGTTTTCAAACGGTTTCACCCTCTTCCTGTTGTACTATGTGCGCAGCCCGGCCCCCGCCCGCCTCCTTCCGGCCCCGCCGGCGGCGGGCATCCTTACGGCTCATGCGGGGCACCCGCCGGCGCACGGTTCTCTGTTGATGTTAGTTGCTTTATGTCACGAATTTTTACTGGGGTCTGCATCTTTTGTTTTCCGCCCTTTTTTTCACTACTTCCCCGCTTCTTCACCAGTTTCTGCTCCAGTTTCCACCAGTTGAATTATGGCTTCCGCCGTTCTTAGATCCGTGACCAGACAATTAATGTAACCGCCCCTTAACGCCCCGGTGATCGCCCGGCATTTTTCGATCCCGCCGGCCGCCCCGATCGAGATCGGGACGCTTTTTAGATCAGCAAGGGTTAGCCCGATGATCCGGTCCTCATTGGGGTTATTCTTGACCACATTGCCGTCCAGGTCAAAATAACGCCCCACAATCTCGCCAACCGCTTCATCACCGGGGAGCGGGTTCTCCGCTTTGTAGAGCCCTTTGTACAATTCCTGGCCAACATAGCCGATGCCGACAAGACAGATATCACAATTCTTTAAGGCCTTGATCTCCTGTTGCACATATTCATCACTGAAAATTGCACTCTTCGCCGCGGCGGATTGAACCATAAAGGGCAGGCTAAGGAGTTTGGTCGCGGCATTCAGTTTGGTGGCAATATTCATGGCCACTTGCTGGGCGCCCAGATCACCGAGTTCGGAGAGTCCGCCGACAATATTCCCCACTTTGACCCCGCGCAAATCCTTCTTGGGCAGGAAATCCGGGACCATCCGGACGGTCGACCCCCATGAAACCCCCAAAAAATCACCGTCGGCCAAGTATTTCATCAAGATTTCCGCCGCCCCCCGGGCGATATATTCCTTGGTTTTCTCCGGGTCGCCGACATTTTCCACGATCAAGACCTCTTTCAGCCCAAAAAGGTCTTTTATTTTATCCTCGAGAAGAATGCCTTCCCGGTACTCCGACTCGATCCTCACCCGGACCACTTTGGTCTCGATGGCCGCCCGTAACCTTCTATGCACCTGCAACCGGGACATCCCCAGCATCTTTCCGATCTCTTCCTGAGTATATCCCTGTTCATAGAAGAGCAAGGCAATCTTTGTCATCAACTTTTTCTCATTATCATACATAGGAAGTCACCTTCCAGAAATTATCTACTGAACAATAGTTCAGTAGTATGAAAAACTGTTCTTATGTCTTGATTATAGCAAAGCGGGTTTCACCTTGTCAAGCTCTCAAACACAAAAAAGCAATCATTCTGTAATATTTCCGTAATAATGGGCAGCAAGGCGACCTCCAGCCTGACCCGACGGGAAATAAAAAAGAAAGGTCAGCCAATAACCTTCCCATGACCTGGGCACAGAATAACCACCCGGGCAAAATAAAGATTGACAAGCAAGCCGGTTTTCAGTAGAATTTTGGATAATACTTAACGGCGAAATAATGATGAAAGGCGATGAAGGGGAAAAGTAGGTACAAAAAGTTTTCGCAGCGAGCCGGGGCTGGTGGAAGCCTGGTAAAATGATTTGTACCGAAGTTCTCCCCGGAGCGGCAGGCTGAATACAAGACTCTTGTCTTGTTACTAGGCTGCGCCGGGTTTCTCCGCCCGTTACCAAAGGAGGGCATATCGGAAAAATTCCCTGGACGGTAATTTTTCCCGTATGCTTCAGAGTGGTTTCCTTTTGAGGATTCAATTTGGGTGGTACCGCGTGGATTAAACTCCTCGTCCCAATCTGGGATGAGGAGTTTTTTAGTTAAGCAGTAAAAGTGGGATATAGTGAGGAGGGAGCAAAAATGATCATTGTCATGCAGGCAGGAGCAACAAAAGATCAGATCCAACAGGTCGAGGAGACCCTGATCAGTCTGGGGTTTAAAACCCACCCCATTTACGGCGAAGTCAAAACCGTCATCGGGGCCATTGGCGACAAAAGATTACTCAACACCCAATTAATCTCCACCCTACCCGGGGTGGAAGATATTGTACCGATCATGAAGCCCTACAAACTGGTCAGTAAAGAGCTAAAACAGACCAAAACCACCATCCAAATCGAGGATATAACCATCGGCGGCCGGGAGATTGTCATTATGGCCGGACCTTGCGCAGTCGAAAATGAACAGGTCTTTTATGAAACCGCCCGTCAAGTAAAAGCAGCCGGCGCCAAAATCCTTCGTGGCGGTGCCTACAAGCCCCGTACTTCCCCCTATTCCTTCCAGGGGCTTGAAGAAGAAGGGCTCAAAATGTTGGCGACCGCCCGTCAGGAGACGGGACTCAAGATTGTCACTGAGGTTGTCGACACCCGGGATGTGGAAACGGTCGCCAAATATGCCGATATACTGCAAATCGGCGCCAGAAACATGCAGAATTTCCGTTTGCTCAAAGAAGCAGGGGCCAGCGGCAAACCGATCTTACTGAAAAGAGGGTTATCGGCGACAATTGAGGAGTGGTTGATGGCGGCCGAGTATATTATCTCTTCCGGTAATCCCAACATCATGCTCTGTGAAAGGGGGATCCGCACCTTCGAAACGGCCACCAGAAACACGATTGATATCAGTGCCATTCCGGTCGTCCAGGAACTGTCCCACCTTCCCATCATCGTGGACCCCAGCCATGCCACGGGAACGTGGAAATATGTTGACCCGCTGGCTAAAGCGGCGGTGGCGGCGGGAGCGGACGGGCTGCTCATCGAGGTTCACAATGATCCAGCTCGGGCCTTATGCGACGGACCCCAGTCCCTCCGTCCGGATAAGTTTGCCCAGTTGGTTGAAGAATTGAAAGCGGTGGCCGCCGCCGTCGACCGGAAAATTTGAGCCTAAGCCTAATAACAAAGGGGGGTGCCGCCGCGCGGCACCCCCCTCCGCCATACCTAATTACACCGAAACAACAACTTCCCGTCACGCGTGACGTGCTAAATCCCTTACCTTGGCCAGTCCAGCCGATCCGGTCTTCATCTTTCCCCGTGCCCGGCTTCATTGGAACTGCAGCTACTCCACTCGTCCCGCCCGCCTATTCAACAAGCTCAAATTCCTCTTTACCAACGCCACACACGGGGCAGGTCCAGTCTTCGGGTACATCCTCCCACTTCGTTCCCGGTGCAATTCCGTCGTCAGGATAACCGGCCGCTTCATCATAGACAAAATCACAGAACGCGCAGCTATATTTCGCCATTACATCCCCTTCCTTTCTGATGGAATAACTATAGTATTATTGCTTGCCGCCCAAAATCCTTTTTATCGATCATCTTTTTTTAATACAGAAATTTTCGGCGGCAATTTAGTCTGTATAGGCAAAAAAAGCGCCGGTCTCCGGCGCCGTGGAACATCATGCTGATAAGGATTTCTCCTTATTTCCTTAGTACTTAATAAATTTCTCCCCCGGTACTTGGCAGATAAAGCACTTCTCCGGTATGGATTTTTCGATGTTGCCGCAGACCGGGCAGAGATAATAAAAGACCTCTTCAGTTTCTCCCAAATTATCCAGCGCTTCCTGGAAGAGTTGCGCATGGACTTTCTCCGCCTCCAGGGCAAACTTAAACGCCCTGGCCGCTGCTTTATTCCCCTCTTCCTCGGCCGCCTTTAAGAATTCCGGATACATCTCTTTAAACTCATAGGTTTCACCGGCAATCGCCGCCTGCAAGTTGTCACTGGTCGAACCGAGCTTTCCCGCCAGTTCAAACTCTTTAAACGCATGGATTGTTTCCGCGTCGGCGGTCACCCGGAATAATTTCGCCACATTATGCTTCCCTTCCGCCTCCGCCTTTTTGGCATACGCGAGGTACTTCCGGTTGGCTTGGGCCTCCCCAGCGAAGGCCGCCATTAAATGATTAAGCGTTTTTTCTTCTGCCATCGTCAATCCCTCCAAAATTAAGAGCTCCAGAAACAATTTCTCCCGGCCGCAGTTGTTCTCCTCTCTGTTTTCGGCTTTTTAAGCAAAATATTGCCGATTCTTCTTCATCCATTATCTCCGCGCTAACCGCTTACCATTCCTCACCCTTACCCTGTTCTTCCGAAAAGACCCCTACGCCCTGTCGTCTACCAACAGGGCTTAAACACCTTTTACTTGTTCAATTAATGAGCAATCCGGCCATCCACCGGATTAGGCCCAGGACTTTATTGGGACCAAACCCTTCGTTATAAGCCTATTAATAAATATATAAAAAGGAAGATGGCAAGAACGTCGCGAACCCTTTAACATAGCATAACCAGATCAAAATGGTGGTGACTGGGGGATGTTACCCGCGGATTTTAACATCCTGGTGGTGGACGATCATCCTCTTTTCCGGCAGGGGGTGCGGTTTTTCTTGGAGTCCATCCCCGAAATAACGCTGGTGAAGGAGGCCGGCAACGGTATTGAAGCCTTACAGGTCTTGGCGGAAGAAACGATCCATCTCGTCTTGCTTGACTTACAGATGCCGGTGATGGATGGGGTGGAGTTGACCCAACAGATCAAAGCCCGGTTTCCAGAGGTTAAGGTGCTGGTGTTAACGGGTTTTGCCGGATGGGAAAAGGTTTATCCTTCTTTACAAGCCGGAGCCGATGGGTACCTCTTAAAAGACGCCAGTCCGGACCAGTTAAACGCAGCCATCCACGCAGTGATGACCGGCGGACATTATTTCGAACCGCAGGTGACGGCAGCACTCCTTAACCTACTCAACCGGGAAGAAACAGATTGACCTTAAAAATGAGGGCTTAGTCATGGGTTTAAGTTACCTTAGCACCATCGCCGCCTTCTTTGCCCTTGCTTTTCTTCTTGCCTTGCTCACCGGTTATCTTGAAAAGCTCCTCGCCCTTTTATCCGATTCGATCTGGTATATCGTGCTGGGCTGTTTATTTGGCGGCATTGCCGGCGCGATTCAATATTTTTACGCGAAGTTGGAAGGGAAAGTTAAACACCTTTCACGTCAAAACCGTTTACTTGCTGATTTAGCCAAAAAAGAACAGGAATTGACGGAGAAATCAAAGGCTTTGGCGGTCATGGAAGAGCGTAACCGCATGGCAAGAGAACTGCATGATTCGATCTGCCAGGGGATCCACGGCATTATTTATTCCTGCCATACATTGAAAAAATATCTTCAAGCAACGAAGATCCCAAACGAAGCGCGGAGCTTAATCGAACATGTGGAAAAAACAGCCGGATTGACCCTGAGCGAACTCCGCGCCATGATCCTGGAACTACGCCCCACCCTTTTGGAAAACCAAGGTTTAACCCAGGCTCTACGGGTCAATGCCGAGTTGTTTTCTTGGCATCAACAGGTTGAAGTTGAGTTGGACCTGGACTATGTGGCCGGTCTCACTTCTGAACAAGAAATAGCGGTCTACCGGATCGTCCAAGAAGCCTTAGCCAATATCCGGAAACACGCTGGTGCCAACAGAGTTTGCCTTTCCTTGCGGGAAAGTAAGGATCGAGTGGAGGTGAAGATCGAGGATCATGGCACCGGCTTTGATCCGGAGAACGTTAAAAAAGGAAACGGTTTGCTTAATATGCAAACCCGGGCCCAGGCTAACGGGGGGGTTTTCCGTTTGCAGACCGCGCCCGGTAAAGGAACAACAATTCATGTTGTATTTCCAAAAGACTGAGGAAATCAGTCTTTTTTTGTAGCCGCTTTCGGCCTTTCGGCCGATGACCGTTGATGGCCGCCGAAATATAATTGGTCTTAAAGGGAAAACAACTATTCTTTTTTAAACTAGGAGGTCGATCTTATTGGGTTCTCCGCAACCGGTCGCCAGACTGCTCCCCCGTTTTGTTCTGTTATCCTTCTTGTTTCTCCTCTTTTATGTAATGGGCTCACTGTTTGTTGCCATCCCGGAGACCGCCGGGCCCGGACTGACCGGACCCGAAACGCCCGTTTCCGAACCGGGACTGGTCTCGCCCACCAGCGGCCTGCTGATTATTACCCTGGTCAACCTGCTGATTATCATCCCAGTAATCCAGACCTCCCGCTGGGGAGGCTGGAAACTGGCGCTGCTTTTGGCCTTGTCTTACTACGGCGCCGCAACCTTTGTGGTACAGCTTGAATCCTGGTATTTCCTTACGTTTGCCACCAGCACCGTCGACGCCCAAACGCTCCCAGGCCGGTCCTTGGTGGAAAGCATTACTGGTCGGCGCTTACCTAAGCTTACCGCAGAACATTGCGTTGATTTTAGAAAATCCCTTGATGCCCAGCGCCTCTGTGCGCCTGACCCACCTGATCGAGACCACCACCTCAAATTTTGTTTGGGGCCTCTTCATGGTCTGGCTCTTGCACCGGAAACATCATTCCTGCGGTGATCTCTTTGGCGCGCGCCCTTTTTCCTCCGACCACACCCGGTAAGCCCGGTCCCCGGTCTGGCCTATCCCCCCAAGACTGGTTCCACCAAAAGAACGCGCCGGTCGTAGCCGGCGCGTTCCCAATGGAATTCATTATTACGTTCCATCCCCGAACATAAACGGCGTTCCGTCCCGTGGCGTCCATTCATATCCCCAACATCAAAGTGGCAATTCGAAAATAAATCAGTAAGGACAGAGCATCAACAATCGTCGTAATGAAGGGGCTGGCCATCACCACCGGATCAAAACCCGCCCTTTGGGCCAGCATCGGGAAGATACAGCCGGTCAACTTCGCCACAAAGACCGTTAATATTAGCGTCACGCATATCACCAAGGCCACCATCAGACTGACCTGGTCGAAGAGCATGAGCTTGGCAAAGTTGAAAAGCGCCAGGGTGACCCCGGCCAAAATGGCCACCTGAAACTCCTTCCAAACAACCCGGAAAAGATCACGAAACTCCAACTCGTTTAAGGAAAGACCACGGATAACCGTGATCGATGCTTGACTGCCCGAATTACCGCCGGTGTCCATCAGCATGGGGATATAAGCCGTTAACAAGACGTAAGTCTTCAGCGCGTTCTCAAAGTGGTTAATGATCAACCCGGTAAAAGTAGCCGAGATCATCAACACCAACAGCCAGGGAATACGGCTTTTCCAGATCTCCAGAACCGAGGTTTTCAAATACGGCCGTTCGGTCGGGGTAATCGCCGCCATCTTCTCAAAGTCCTCGGTGGTCTCTTCCTGCAAGACGTCGAGGGCATCGTCGACCGTAACGATCCCCACCAGCCGCTTCTCACCATCGACGACCGGGAGCACGGTTAAGTCATACTTGGCAAACATCTTCGCCACCGTCTCCTGGTCCTCCGTGGTCCGCACCGACACCACATACCGGTTCATAATGTCTTCAATCCGGTCATTCTCATCGGCCAAAATCAGCGTGCGGATGGAAACCACCCCGATCAGACGCCGGCCATCGTCCGTCACGTAACAGACATTAATGGTCTCACTGTCAAACCCTTGCCGGCGGATCCGCTTGATCGCATCGGCCACCGACATGTGGGCACGGAGGCTGACAAACTCCGTGGTCATAATGCTCCCGGCCGAATCTTCCGGATACTTCAGGATCTCGTTGATTTGCTGACGGGTTTCCGGATCGGCCTGACTCAGAATCCGTTTAACCACATTGGCCGGCATTTCCTCAATAAGCGCCGCCGCATCATCCACGTAAAGCTCGTTAACAACCGCCTGCAGTTCGGTATCGGAGAAACTCTGGATCAAATGGTGCTGCAGGTCGCTGTCCATCTCAACAAAGGTCTCCGCGGCTAAATCTTTCGGTAATAACCGGAAAACCAAGGGTAAGTTTTTTTCCGACAGTTCACTAAAGAGCGCGGCAATATCCGCCGGCTGCATCGTAACCAGAAGATCCCTTAAACGCTGAAAGCTTCGCTCCGCAATCAGCGTAAGAACGGTTTTTTTTAGATCGGTATGAACTTCCGCCATTGGTCTTCTCCCCTTTCTACAGGTGCTAAACTTGATGAGATCGGTGATCCGTTGCCCTTTTCGAACAGGAGTAAGACACAATCAGGCTGAAGCCTCAACGAAAAGTGGACGCTGCAGTAGCAGAAGTCCCTTCCCGACGGCTTCGGCCTAAAGGTGTGCCATTACTACTGTCAGCGTCCATCCTTTTCACCTCACTTTACTTTCTGAACATTATATTCCCCTTAGATGAAGGGCCGTAACCGGCACCGACGCGACGCCGCCGTTGGCCCCCCCCCGCACGGGCGTTATTCCGGTTGCCCATTATTTAAGAGTACTTTGAAGTAAACCGTCATGTCAAGACAAATTTTGAAAGTCCCACCAGATTGACCGAAATATTTTCCCCGAAAGTCTAGGGGCGTTTTGTCTGACCGGCCTTTTTAGCCCAATGGCTGTGTCCCAAAAACCTCAATCTGTTTCTTGACCAATTCTTTTGCTTTGGCCAGCCCGGCAATAACCAGGTCATGGTAGTGCAGGTAGCCCTCTCGATCTTCGATTGCTTGCTTTACTGCCGCCACCGCCGCCAGCGACATTCCGGTGAAATAATTAATTTTGTTAATCCCGTGCGCAACAACCTTTCGGTAATCTTGTTCAGTCAAGCCCGTCCCGCCATGCAACACCAGCGGGAGATCGAGTGCGGATCTAAGTTCTTTGAGCAGTTCAAAGTCCAACTCAGGAGCACCTTGGTACACTCCATGGACCGTACCAATGGCGACCGCCAACGCATCCACATTCGTTTCTTGCACAAACCGGACTGCTTCTTCCGGCCGGGTAAATGAGCTTTTATCAACTACGCTGCCGGTCCTTAGGTCTCCTTCGCCACCTCCGACATGCCCCAATTCCGCTTCAACACTCACCCCGCACAGATGGGCAACCTCCACGACTTTTTTAACCAGGGCAACGTTTTCGGCGTAGGGTAGGGTTGAGCCATCAATCATCACCGAGGAAAAACCGTAATGGATTGCCTTGACACAAACCTCGAAACTCGTACCGTGATCCAGATGCAAAGCCACGGGAACTGGAGAGCGTCTAATCCGGTCTAACACATAGGGCATAAAATTATCCAGATCGACCAATCCCAGGAAGCCTTCGGTCAGCATCAAAATAACGGGGACTTCTTTTTCCTCCGCTGCTTTGATAATTGCTTCCACAAACCCATGCTCGGCAGCATCAAATGCCCCAACGGCGTATTTCTTGGCCACCGCTTCGCTCAGAATCTCTTTTAAGGTCACCAACGGCATAATTAATTCCTCCTTACTTATCCTTGCTTGTTGCCGGTCGACAACAATGCCTTACAAAATAAGGTAACGCCAAGAGGTAAAAACGGCGGATTCTTTTTGGAAATCCGCCGTTTTGTTGTTTAAGATATTAAGGTCATTCCACTTCTGTAAGCAAGCTTACCTCGGCACCCACCGGCTTTAATTGCGATACCCATCCCATTTAATCACAGTTCCCTGGGTGTACTCGTCTTTGATTGCGTCTTTTGCTTCAATCAATTGGCAAGAGGGGACTTCGAAAAAATCGCTCTCTGTCTGTTTATGGTTGCAGCATTACTTTGATCGAGTCTTTAGCGTTCCTTACCAGATCAAACCCTTCTTGGAATTTCTCCAACGGCAGGGTATGGGTCACAATTTTCGAGACATCGACCTTACCCGACTTAAGGAATTCGCTCGCCAACGGGAAGGTATACGGGCTCAAGTGAGCGCCATGGATGTCAATCTCTTTGCGGTCGCCAATGATGCTCCAGTCAACTGTCGTTGGCTCGCTAAACACACTAAACTCGACCATGAGCCCCAGTTTACGGATCATCTGCAACCCTTGAATGACACCGTTCGGATGACCGGTTGCTTCAATATATTTATCACAACCGTAACCATCGGTT
>JAAYHQ010000012.1 GCA_012727425.1 Bacillota bacterium | reverse complement strand
TGATACATTCTTCCAAAGTTACGGCTTCATACATTGCCTTGTCGTTCAGGAAAACACAGCCGGTGTGCTTGTTGGGGGGCGCGAAATACCAGTCGCCATAGACTAAAGTTGTATAAGGATTGTAATCGCCGAAAACACTGTTGGGGATCCGGCAGACCCAGACGTTTTCTTTATAAGGCTGCCAAGTTCTTACCTGTTCCGCACCGGTGATTACTGCCCCGAGAGGTGTTGTACTGAGATAAGAGATCCGGGCCTCTTCCGTGCCGGAATGAACCGGATCCACATACTCCCGGTAAATTCCGGGCGCGACCAATACTTCGTCACCGGGAAGCGCCACTTTCGCGGCATCATTGATCCGTTTGAATGGTCTCTCCCTGGAACCGTCGCCGCCCTTTTCGGCCTTGGCATCGACGTAGTATTTCATGTTATCCTCCTCTCCGTTCGTATTATGATTCACATATTATTATACCGCTTTGTGATGGAATTTATCACCCGTGGCAAGAAGCTCCCAACTTTTTGGCTGGGGAGGACGGGGGTCAGAATCCAGAGCAAATAGAGGATAAAAGGTGCATAAGTCTTGTTTCTTCTGAGCACTTTCTTAAATATTATTTTATAAGCAATAGTTTTTTGTAGTTTATAAATCCCCAGGCCGGGACAAGTGAAGCAAACAAATTAACCAGCAACTGTCATCAGTTGTTGGCCGTTAATTGGTGGAACCCGGTGGGGTTTAGAGGTTAAGGTGAACAAAAGTGACCAGGGAAGAATTTATCGAGAAATTATTGGACGTCTTAAACTACAATACCGTGTACATGTGGGGGACTTTTGGCGCGCCGGTGACCCCAAAGATCATCGAGGAGAAGGCGGCACAGTATCCGGCTTGGTATACGAAGAAGGTGAAGGAGCATTTATACCGGTTAATTAAGAAAAACTATTTTGCCTTTGATTGTGTGGGGTTAATTAAAGGCATCCTTTGGGGCTGGCATGGTGATCCGGGAAAACCCCATGGCGGTGCCCGCTATAAAGCCAATGGGATCCCCGATCTCTCGGCCGATGGGTTAATTGCCAGGTGTAATCCGTCGACCGACTTTTCCCACCTGGTGCCGGGGGAAATCGTTTGGTTAAGCGGTCATGTTGGGGTTTATCTTGGCGACGGGCAAGTAATTGAATGTACGCCGGCCTGGCAGAACGGAGTACAGATTACGAGTTGTTTGAATGTGCCCCACGATAACCAACTGGAAAAAGCCAGGTTATGGACGAAACACGGCAAATTGCCATACCTCGAAGACAAAGGATAAGCTAAAACCGGGGAAAATTCCGGATAATTCGGGAAAAACCTTATAAAAACTATAAATGTATTTATGATCAAATTTCAAGTTTGCGTTAGTTCTTGCCTAAAGAGTAGCACACCGAAAGGATGTTTCCGTTAATCCCTATTCCAACAGAATTTGTTCCAGGCGTTCCTGGGACATAGGTTTAAGGATGGAAAAATGGGGTTTTAGATCGTGTACTCTGGTGGAGGCAGGGTACTGGCCAGGTGTAGTTTTTCCATGATACGCCGGCGTAGATAAAGAAATTCGGTGCTGCTCCGGTGACGCGGATAAGGGAGTTTGACCTCCAGGATCTCACTGATTCGACCGGGACGGGGCGTCATGATGACAATACGGTCGGAGAGATAGATGGCTTCGTCGACATCGTGGGTGACCAGAATCATCGTGGTTTCGTTGGCCCGGTGCAGTTCCAAAAGTTTATCCTGGAGATCGGCACGGGTAAAAGAATCGAGGGCGCCCATGGGTTCATCCAACAGGAGGATGGTCGGGTTATTGATTAAGGCCCGGGCAATTGCCACCCGCTGGGCCATCCCGCCGCTGATCTGATGCGGATAAGATTGGGCAAAGCCCTGAAGGCCGACGAGCTTAATAAAGTGGGCAACAAGGTCCTTGTTTTGCCGAAAGACCCCGCGGGCTTTAAGGCCGAAGGCGATATTTTTCTCCACGGTCAGCCAGGGGAACAGGCCGCCCTGTTGAAAAACATAACCCCGTTGCGGGTCCGGGCCGGTAATCGGTTCACCTTTGAGGGTCAGCCGCCCGCTCTGCGGCCGGTCAAGGCCGGCAATCAACCGCAAGAGTGTTGTTTTCCCACAGCCTGAAGAACCGATAATCGAGAGGAATTCGCCCCGCCGGACCGACAGATTAATGTTTTGCAGGGCTTCTATCCGGCGGTCGTTAGCATCGTTATAGGTACGGTTTACATCTTCAATCTGTAGAATAACATGGCTGCCTACTGATAACGCTCTGTTCATTCTTTGATCCATCCTTTCTGCCAGCGCAGGACATGGGCTCTGACCAGCCCGATGATCTTCATAATCAGACTGAAGAGGAGCGCCATGACCAGGATGGCGGCAAATACTTTATAGTAAGCCGACCAGACCCGGCTGAGGTTGATGTAATAGCCCAGCCCACCGGGCTGCCCCATCATCTCCGCCATCACCAAGGTGGTAAAGGCAAAACCGTTGGCGTTGGCGATCCCGGTGAAGATTTGCGGCATGGCGTGGGGGATCGCCACCTGGAACACGAGATAGGGGGTTTTGGCCCCGAGCGTCCTTGCTGCTTCAAACAGGGTTTTGGGTGTGGATTGGATGCCTTGCGCGGTCAGGGAGGCGATGGAGAACCAGCCGCAAATGACGATTAGAAAGACCGCCGCTGAGAAGGGGGTGGGAAACAGGGTCAAAGCAAAAGGCATCCAGGCCACGGCTGGAATCACGCCGGTTATTTTCAAAAAAGGGTAGAACCAGTAATAAACTTTGGGAAACCAACCGATCAGAATTCCTGTACCGATACCGAGGATAACTCCCAGGGAAAAACCGACGGCAAAAAGTCTTAAGGAATAAAGGGTATTCTCCCAGATAAAGGGAGCCTCCATCAGGAAGGCCTCCAGGATTTTGGCCGGCCTGGGAAAGAACGGTTGTGGTAGCAACAGGAGTTTAGTTCCCAGGACGTCCCAGACGGCTAGTGTGAGCCCCATTGCAAAACGAAAAAGGGCACGGTTGACCAATTGGGCGCGGCGTTTTGGGTTCGAATAGGCAAAGAGACCAATGACGGCATAGAACAGGATCAGTCCACCGATCGCCAACCGGTACAGGGTATTGAACGTAAACCGGAAGCCGGCGACCGTGTAGGTTTTGATTACCACTTCGGCCACCTGTTTGACCCACAGGTTCACGGCAATGGCTACGGCAAAGCCCAGAAGCGTCAAAGCATAATGAAGACCCCACTGTTTTACCGGAAGCGGTTTTTCTTCGGGGTGCGACTGTTGTGCCTTGGGGGCCGGGAGTGAAGGAGGGGAATAAAGATTCCCCGTGAAATCACCCATCGCAGCGTACCTCCTTTTTATTTGTCCCCGTCCGCCGACCATACTCGGCGGACGGGTTTTTTCGGGTTATTATTTGCCCAGATTGATGTCGATCTCGACATAGGCGTGTTTGGTGAAGGTTTCCGGGTCGGTGGTCAGATAACCGATACTGTAGAGTTGTTCGGCAAAATAACGCACGTTATCGCGGACCTGCGTTGGCTTGGCTGACCGGTCGGCGGTGGTGGGGTAGGCGTAACTCTTAATCAATTCGATGGCCAGGTCGCGGTCTTCAACTTGGGAATACTTGCCTTTGATGATGAGATCCACCGTGGCCTCGGGGTTGGCCGCGATCCAGTCCTGGGCTTTGCGGTAGGCCCGTAGGAGCGCAGCAACCTTTTCGGGTTCTTCCTTAATCAACTTCTCGGAAGCATAGAGAAAGCAGCAAAATTTGTCGGCAAAGGGTTCATCGGTGGCAATATCGAGAATGACGCGGTAGTTACCGGTTTTCTCCAGAACCGAACCAAAGGGATCCCACAGGGCGGCTACATCCACTTCCCCTTTGTTCAGGGCTTCCACCGCCAGGTTTCCATCGGCGAAGGGCAGGAAAGTAACTTGCCGATCTTCCGGTTTGGCGGAGATTCCGTTCTTTTCCAGCCAGACCGCGGCCACCTGGTGGGGGGTGCCACCGATCTCGTCAACACTGATCCTTTTGCCCCGCAGGTCTTTGGCGCTATAGATCGGGGAAGCTTTGTGGACAAGCAGTTTGATGCAACCAAAGTGAAGACCGTCCACCACCTTTACTTTTACTTCGTTTTCAATAGAAGGGAAGAATTGGAAGTCGCCGTTGACAATCGGAATCGTCCCGTTGTTCAGACCGATCTTGCGCGTTTCCGTATTGGCCGAAATCAGATTGACTTCAAATCCTTCCTCAGCATAGAAACCTTTCTCATAGGCGATATAGATTGGTGCCGCGCAGAGGGAGCCTTCCTTGCCTGGGATCTCGATTTTTCCGTACTTGTAGTCAGCAGCAGTGTCCGTCGCGGGACTGGTTGCTTTCTTACGGTCATTAGCGCCAAAACATCCGGAAAACAAGACAACCAACACGAGGAATAACCCAACGCCACTGCTTACTCTGATAAAGCTCTTCATCACTTCAACACCCCTTGTTCTTTTTTGTAGCGGTTGAAAAAACACCGCCCGCTATTCGCGAACGGCACCATTAATGGCTTCAACAGTCACGGAAAGAATAAGATGGAACCATTCGCCCCTCAATCTACATATCCGAATGACTACAGTAGCCCGGTATGGGCATGGGGTTGATCAGGTTGCTCCTTTTGACGTCGCGCATTTTTTATTCACCCCTAACTCATATAAAATATATATGTTTAATAGGGATAATATCCGATTTTTGCGGTGATGCCAAGAAAAAATTTTAATTACATATATGTAAAGTATGTTTTCGTGTCTAAACGCCGAAATCCATTTGCCCTGTGCCCAGTAGGATCCTTCCCAAGCGCGGCTTTCTTCGGTGTTTAAAAGGCTTTGCCGACCATAATCGGTTGCCGGCTCTGAAAAGTAAAAAAAGCGTCTGGAGTTTATAAAGCGATTAACTCCAAACGCTTTTGGTCTTTGGCTGTGTTTTTCCAGGTTGCTTTAAGGCTCGACGTGGGCAGTGGGCTGAAGGTCAAAATCCTTTACTTGATGATTGCCGGGAGCCGTCAACCGGAGATCTCGGCAATTGCTTCGATTTCGACCAGCACCTCCCGGGGTAATCTGGAGACTTCCACGCAAGACCGGGCGGGCTTGTTCGTAAAATACTGGGCATATACTTCATTGAAGGCGGCGAAGTTGGTTAGATCCGATAAAAAGCAGGTGGTCTTGATCACTTGCGGCAGGGAGCTGCCGGCCGCCTCCAATACTGCTTTAAGGTTTGCGATGGCCGCTGCGGTCTGTTCGCGAATGTTTTCACCCACCACCGTCCCGTCAACTGGAGAGAGGGGGAGTTGTCCGGAGGTATAAACCAGGTTGCCGGCGATGATCGCCTGGGAATATGGGCCGATGGCCGCTGGGGCTTGGTCGGTTTGAACAGTTTTCATGACGACGCTCCTTTCCAGAACAAATTACGGGATTGTTTATCCCTTGGTCGGCTGTGGCCTACTTTTTTATCCGTCTGTGGTCGGAAACGGTGAGTTCCCTGTTTTTCATTAGTTTCCATATAAGGCTTGTTTGAGGTCGGCGATGAGATCGGCGGCCGCTTCTAGACCAACCGAGAGGCGGAGGAGACAAGCGCCAATTCCTCTTTTTTCCCGCTCCTCAGCGGGAATGTCCGCATGGGTTTGGAGCATCGGGTAAGTAATCAGGCTTTCCACACCGCCCAGGCTTTCTGCGTATTGAATCAGGGACACCTTTTCCAACAGCCGGTGCGCGGTTTCCGGACAGTCGGTTTCAAAAGAAAGCATGGCCCCGAAGCCGGAAGTCTGCTTTAGGGAGATCTCGTATCCCGGATGGCTAGGAAGCCCCGGATAGTGAACTGCCTTAATCCGGTCCTGCTCCAGGAGCCATTGGGCAATCTGAAGGGCTGTTTTTTCCTGTTGGGCCAACCGGACCGGTAAGGTTTTGAGCCCGCGGATTAGGAGCCAACTGTCGAAGGGGGACAGACAAGCCCCGGTTGTTTTGAACAGAAAACGCAGGCGTTCCGCCAAGTCCGCATTGGCAACGACTAAGAAACCGGCCAGCGTATCGTTGTGACCGCCCAGATATTTAGTCCCGCTGTGGAGTACGACATCAGCCCCCAAGTTTAGCGGTTTCTGAAAATACGGGGTGAGAAAGGTGTTATCGACAATCAGCAGCAGATTATGTTTCCGGCAGAGCCGGGCGACGGCAGCCAGATCGGTTACCTGCATCATGGGATTGGTGGGTGTTTCAACAAAAACAGCTTTTGTTTCAGGCCGGATACCCTCTTGGAGCTGGTTGATTTGGGAAGTATCAACAAAAGAAAAGGAGAGCCCGTTCTTCTGGGAAATGTGTTGAAACAGACGGTGGGAACCGCCGTATAAATCCTCAGTGGCAACAATATGATCCCCTGGGGAAAAGAGTTCCATCAGCGTGGTCAGGGCAGCCATCCCGGAGGAAAAGGCCATGGCGTCTAAACCGTCTTCCAGTTTGGCCACGGTTTCTTCCAGATACTCGCGGGTGGGGTTTTGGACACGGGAATAATCAAAGCCGGTGCTTTGTCCTACCCCGGGATGGACAAAAGTAGCCGACTGAAAGATGGGAACACTAACCGCGCCGGTGGTGTCATACCTTTTGTTGCTACCGTGGACACACAGGGTTGTAAAATCCATAGGCATCTTCCTTTACTCACGTTATATATAGAACATCAGCGCCTCGCTTTGCTTATATTTTTCCGCTTCGCGGACCAGATCGGCAAGGGTTATTTCGCTCAGGGTTGTTCTGATCTGCTGATCCAAGACCTCAAAGGCGGACCGGCGCAAGGCCTTTTCGATCTCCGGGGCTCTGTCGGGAACCGTATCCTGGGTCGGCTCGAACAATGATACTTCCACTGCCGACAAGACATCGTACACAGAAATCTCCCGAGGGATGCGGGCCAGTTGGTAACCGCCCTGGGCGCCTTTGGCCGAAAAAACAAGATCGGCTTTTTTCAGAAGGGAAAATACCTGTTCCAGATATATTTTGGAGATGCCGAGATCCTCCGCGATACTGAGGACGGTAATGAATTCACCGTTGTTATATTGCTGGGCCATGTATGTTAGAGCGGCCAAAGCATACCGGCCTTTGGCGGAGATGCGCATAGTATCACTCTTTTCATATATAAATAGTATGTATTTAGTATGTATTTATCATAGAGGGAAAATATGCTCCTGTCAATAGTTACGATAAAATTTTGCCCGGAGGATAGAAACGATTAATAAAAGTGTTGACACGGTAAGCCGGGCGTAGTATGATAATACATATAAAACATATATGAATTTATTAAAAAGGATGGGTGATGATGGCAAGGGTATATAAGAGCATAACCGATCTGATCGGGAGAACCCCCCTGCTGCAACTGGTTAACTATGAAAAAAAGCTTGGCCTCAAGGCGACAGTCATTGGCAAACTGGAATACTTTAACCCGGCCGGAAGTGTAAAGGACCGCATTGCAAAAGCCATGATCGAAGATGCGGAAGCAAAGGGCTTGTTGACGCCGGAATCGGTTATTATTGAACCAACCAGCGGAAACACCGGGATTGCGCTGGCGGCGGTGGCCGCGGCCCGTGGGTACCGCGTGATTTTGACCATGCCGGAGACCATGAGTATCGAGCGGCGAAACCTGCTCAAAGCGTACGGGGCCGAGCTTGTCCTTACTGAAGGTGCCAAGGGCATGTCCGGCGCCATTGCGAAAGCAAAGGAATTGGCGGAAGAGATTCCCAATGCGTTTATTCCCAGCCAGTTTGATAACCCGGCCAATCCGGAAATGCACCGGAAAACAACCGGGCCCGAAATCTGGGAAGATACCGACGGAGCCGTTGATTTCCTGGTTTCTGGTGTGGGGACCGGGGGGACGCTGACCGGGGCCGGCGAATATCTGAAAGGGAAAAAACCCGGTGTTAAAGTGGTGGCGGTGGAACCCGACGCCTCGCCCGTGCTTTCAGGGGGGAATCCCGGCCCCCATCAGATCCAGGGAATTGGGGCGGGTTTCGTGCCCAAGGTGCTCAATACGGCCATTTATGATGAGGTTGTGCGCGTGAAGAACGAAGACGCCTTTACCGCCAGCAGAGAACTGGCCAAAACCGAAGGGCTGCTGGTCGGGATCTCTTCCGGGGCGGCCCTGTGGGCGGCCACCGAGGTGGCAAAGCGGCCGGAAAACGCCGGGAAAGTGATTGTTGTTATCCTCCCCGATACCGGCGAGCGCTATCTTTCCACGCCGCTTTTCTTCGAATAGCTGTTGCTTGGTACAGGCGTCCCCGCGTGGGGATGCTTTTTTTTACTGGCCTCCTGCAGCGGGTAACCGCTGCGGTTTTTGCTTTAAGCCCTAAAAACGGGAGTTGATTCCGGCTACAACAGCCCTGGGAACAGTCCATCCGGAGGGACAGGAACTGGGGATGTTGGCCGGGGCCAATGTGGTGATGCCTAACCTCTCTCCCGTCCAGGTGTGGAAGAAATAAGCCCTTTATTGACCCAATAACACTTGGAGAAACAGCCATGACGCCACTGGAAGCATTGGCCGGTTCAGACGGTTGGCGGAGTTACTGCTCTTTACAAAAATAAAAACAAGGGAGTACTTGATTATTCATCAAAAGTTAGAGTATACTAATTTTGGAGTTAGATCAGACTAACTTAATTGGATTTTCAAAAGAGCGAGGATTGTGAGGAGGTACGGCAATGAGGCATCGTCATCAACACCGACATCGTCACGGACATCGACACAGCTTATATTCGGCCCCGGAAAACTGCCGTTATAAAGTGACCGCGGTACCCGATGTTAAGATCCTGCACAGTCTTGGTTTTTATCCTGGAACCGTAATCCAAAAGGAAAAAAGATTCCGGCTGGGCGGTCCGGTGTTGATCCGCCGTGCCACCAGAGAGATTGCTCTTGGCAAGGATATCGCGTCGGCAATTATGGTTGAGGAGGATCAAGCCCTATGAAATGTCAGCTCATCGCCGAGGACAGCGAAATCTTGGCGAAAGAGAATAAAATTTTGCTAATGGGTCCTCCCAACGTGGGAAAGAGTGTTTTCTTTTCCGCACTGACCAACGTCCACGTGATTAGCTCAAATTATCCGGGAACCACCGTTTCTTATATGAAGGGTACCTATCAGGTGGGTGATACCCAATATACATTGATCGACGTCCCGGGGACCTATTCTTTGGCGGCGACTTCGGTTGCGGAGGAGGTAGCCATCCGCTTTATGTGCAGCAATCCCGTTGCTGTGCTTTTTGTTCTTAATGCCGCCGATCTGGAGGGCAGCATCAAGCTGGCGCTGGAGGTTATGGAATATGAGGTGCCCGTTGTTTTTGCCCTCAATCTAATGGATGTGGCGGAGCGGAAGGGTTTTGCGATCAATGTAAACCTTTTGGAGCAGGAGCTTGGGGCACCGGTGATTCCGACCGTGGCCGTGAAGGGTCAGGGCCTTGACCAGATCACCAAGACCTTCGAGCAGCTTCTGGCGGCGAAACACCCCGCGGCAAGCGGGAGGGCCTGTACGGCCTGTGCCGGTTGTGTCGGTTGCGGCCTGTCCGGGGGCAACCCCGGATTGGAATATTGGGAGCGGGCCCGGGAGATTGTGCGGAAAGTGGTTTCCCGTACCGATGGACAGCCGAACTTTTTGGACCGCTTGGGCGATGCCCTGCTTCGTCCCTGGCCCGGTTTACCGCTGGCGTTGTTGATTCTCCTCATCAGCCTGGGGATAGTGGTCGGTGGCGGTAAGGCGTTGCGGGCGGTGCTGCTCCTTCCCTTGGTTAACCAGGGCATCGTTCCTTTCTTTGAACGTTTGATTACACCGCTGAATTTACCCCTGGTTTTGCATAATATTCTGATCGGGAACTACGGGATCCTGCGCATCAGCTTTGAATGGATTTTGGCCCTGGTGATGCCGTATGTCATCCTGTTCCAGATTCAATTTGCCTTACTGGAAGACAGCGGCGTTTTGCCGCGGATTGCCGTCATGTTCGACAGTCTCATGCGGAAGCTGGGCGTGCAGGGTGGCAGTCTGATCCATATCTTTCTGGGTTTTGGTTGTGCCGTTCCGGCTATTATTGGCACCAGAACAGCAACCACCCATAAGGAACGGCTTATGGTCACCGCGATGGTTTGCTTTGCGATCCCTTGTATTTCGCAGACCGGGGCTTTGATATCATTGTTATCGGCATATTCCTTTTGGTTGCTGGTTGCCACCGTCTTGACCGGGTTTACGGTGTTTGTGTCCGTCGCGCTTATTCTTGGTAAATTCCTGAAAGGTAATGTCGACCCGCTAATTTTGGAGGTTCCTAATCTGCTGGTTCCCGAGCCAAAGGCCTACTTTAAAAAATTACGGGTTCGGATTGGGCAGTTTTTGGTGGAAGCGGAAGGACCAATGCTGATTGCGGTCTTCATCGCCGCCATCCTGGCGGAGACCGGTGCTTTGGCGGGTCTGGGCCAGCTCTTGAAGCCGGTGGTCTCCGGCTGGCTGGGCCTGCCGGAGGCGGCGGTGATGTCCCTGATTCTAGGGATTATCCGGCGGGAAATGTCGGTAGCCCCGCTGTTGGGGTTGAATTTGAACCCGTTGCAGATGTACGTGGGGGCGGTTGTTTCCCTTCTCTATCTGCCCTGCTTGTCAGTTTTCGGCATTATCGCCAAGGAGTTTAACGCGCGCACCGCCGTGGCTATTACGGTAAGCACTACCCTGACCGCGCTATTTATGGGGGGCTTAATGAATCATCTTGTCTTGTTTGTCCAGAGTATTTTCTAGGATGACGGCCAATGCGGATCATGGCTTTGACGCAAAAGATCGAATGGCTTGCCAACCAGAGTAGATTATTCTACTTTTTAGTGGCCTTGTATTACAAAGCGATTATCAGGCGAGAAGTAGAATTGGCCGCGATCAAGCCCAGCGATAAAATACTTTGTATCGGCGGAGGACCTTGTCCTTATACCGCGATTATGCTGCACCAATTGACTGGAGCGGCAGTGACGGTTGTCGATAACAATGCAGCTTGTGTTCAACAATCGAACGCGCTCATTCAACGACTAGGGTTGGGCAAGACCGTCCGTATTGTTTATGGCGAGGGTGAAGCCGTTGACTGTGAAGGGTTTACCGTTATCCACCTGGCGCTCCAGGTTTCGCCCAAAAGGAAAGTCCTTGAAAACCTCTTGGCACGGGCCGGTCGAGGGGTGAAAATTCTGGTTCGCCGGCCCAAGACGATGGTGCGCGGACTGTATTGCGATCAGGAGTCTTGTCCTTTACTCTGTCATGACTACGTAAAGCATAACTTCTTTACCAATGTGGGCAACACGGCGTTATATGTCAAGGAGGGACTGTATGGTGAGGCCCAAGCTTAAAAAAATGCAGTCTCTAATCATACCCCTCGCCGTTGTTTTGCTGGTATATCTTGTTTGGCAAGCGGATCTGAGAGGAATTTTCAGCCATGTCAGGGCGCTTCCAGTTGGGCTTTTGTTGACCTTGATTGGCTTACAACTTGTCACCCAGTTGTTGCTGAATTATCAGTGGTACCGGCTGTGCCGGGTTTTCGGCTGGCCGGCTTCTTTTTTTCAGCTCTTGCTGGTTAATTCCTACGGGGCTGTGGCTGATGCGATTACGCCCGGGGAAAAGGTCGGGGGAGAGGTGGTCCGGGTGGTAAAACTCCGTAGTTGTCTGGGCTATTCCACCGGGCAGGCCACCATTTTGGTGACCGTCCAAAAAGCATTGAGCCTGTCGGCGTTGGTGCTCCTTAATTTGGCGGTGGTGGTCACGATGGCCAAGCATATCTCCTTTTTACAGGGGTGGCCGGTACGCCTGCTCCTTTTCCTGATTCTGCTCGCCACCGGGGCGTTTCTATTTTATCTGTTCTTTAGAACTCATTCTCTCCGGAACCGGCTGGCTTTGGTTAAGACCAGTAGAAAATGGCTGTTAAGTTTGGTCAATTGGGTGGAGGACTTGGCCACCCAGACGGACCGGATCCGGCAAAAACCGGGGGAATGGTTCCTTCAGATCGCTTTGGCGGTGCTGATCTGGGTGATCTTCCCGCTTAAGCTGGTTCTGCTTATCCTGTCCCATACCAACACGATCCCGCTGTTGATGCTGTTTGGCACTACTTTTGTTTCTTACTTTGCCGGGATGATTCCGTTGCTCCCGGGCGGGCTTGGCACCTTTGAAGCAACCATGAGTGGGATATTGACGGCTTATGGTCTGCCGCTCAATCAGGCGGTGGCAATCACCATTGTTTTTCGGTTCATCACTTTCTGGTTTGTGCTTATCCTCGGTCTTGTTTTCATCGGCGGGGAGCGCCTCATTCTGTTGACGCAAAGGAGGAGAACGGATGTCCCGCGACCATAAGGAGATACCGGCTACCGGTTGGTTTATAAAGAACCTTCCCAATTTAATGACGCTGCTCAACATGCTGTCGGGTCTGACCGTGTTGTATCTGAGCATCGGGATGGGGGGGCAAAATTATGCCGGGCTTTCCTGTCTCTTGATTATCGTTGCGGTTGTGGTCGATGTTTTTGACGGCGCCCTCGCCCGGTGGCTTGGGACCGAATCGGACCTTGGCAAGCAGCTTGATTCCTTTGCCGACCTAATCTCTTTCGGGTTGGCCCCCATTGCCGTTTTGTTGACCGTGGAGCCGATCGGGGCGACACCGGCCCTCCTGCCGATCCTGGCCTTTTATCCGGTGGCGGGGGCTTTTCGTTTGGCCCGGTTTAATCTGGGCGATTACACCGCATATTTTGTTGGTCTGCCGATTACCGCGGCCGGACTAATTCAGGCTTGTTTCCTTCTCCTCTTAAACCGCATCATCTTGCCGGCCCGTTGGGCGGTGGCCAGTGTTGCATTGCTTACGGCGGCCCTTTCGCTGCTGATGGTTTCCACTTTTAAGATCAACAAGGTCAAAGTCGATGGGAGAAATAAACGGTAGGGACCTTTGTTTTTATTTATATACCTATAGGCCTTGTTCAAACTATTTTCGGTCAGCAACTGTTAAAGCGCTATCAAACTATGAGGGCGTTTTTTTTTACCCGCTTTAATCTTCTGCCGTCTTTTGCTTGTCGTTTGGCGATCTTTTTTGCCTTTCGGGCAACCAAAGTAAAACCACCGCCGACAATTGACATATGTCATAAATTAAGTATAATTGAAGTATAAATGGCATAAGTCAATAACTACCGCGTAGCCTTTCTTTTATAAGAAGTTTAGGCGAGGCGCAAGGGCCTGAATCATGCCTGAACTTTATCGATAAAGGAGATTCATGAGGATGAAAAATGGGAGAAACAAGACAGAGCCGCCAAGAGGGGGAACAGTATTGGCGGACGGGACAAGGAAAAGACGGGGGCCCTCGCCGGATTTTCTGCCCGGGGCAGTGAAAGCAAAGATCCGCTTTCTATTTTATAAACAAAAGAAAAGGGTTTCCCAACCGGGAATGCGGCCGCGGCGGTATGGCGGGATACCGGGGCGGCCAAGGCCGGGAAACCCTGATTTTTTTCTGTCTAAGCTGTGCCGTATTTATTTAATCTTCTTGGCTTGCATATATTCCTGCATGGCCTGGACGGAATCGGGACTGATCACATGCTCAATGGAACAGGCGTCCTGGTCGGCGATGTCGGCGTCAATCTTTAGTACTTCGGTAAAAAATTTCTGGATAATCCGGTGCTTTTGGGAGGTTAGCTTGGCCCGTTCGAGTCCGGTGGGGGTCAAATAGATTTTTTTGTATTTCTCGGTGGTAACCAGACCCTTTTCGGCCAGCGTGGCGATGGCGTTGTTCACGCTGGGTTTAGTGACACCCAAACGCTCCGAGATATCCGAAACCCGGACGCCGGAGTTTCCGTTGGAAAGCTCGTAAATGGCCTCAAGATAATTTTCCATTGAGAAGGTAAGTTTACCCATCTAAGAGTACCTCCATAGTTGATCAAGGACATTTTAAATGGTTACTGTCCCCCTAAGTATATTATATTACGTGATAGCCGGGAAGATAAAGGCCCTATATGGTGGGCTGGTCCGTGCATGGGTTTGACGCGTTTATTTAAGTATATTATAATCTAATTAAGGATATACTAAATCAGGAAAAATAAAAAAAAGGAGGTTACCACCATCGCTCATGTCATTGCCGTTCTCAAAGCACTGGCCGACGAAACCAGATATAAGCTGGTCAAACTTCTTTTGGCGCATGATTATTGCGTCGGGGCCCTGGCCAGGCAATTGGGTATATCCGAATCCGCAGTTTCGCAACATCTGAAAGTTCTACGCCAGGCCGGGCTCGTTAGGGGAGAGAAAAGAGGCTACTTTACCCATTATGTGGTGGAGTGGAGGTTGCTCAAGGAAGCAGCTAGTAACCTTGTTGAGCTGGCCGATTCGGCACGCGTTCGTCCAAGGTGCCCGCGCTTAACCGGGGGCGGTCCAACCTGCCGGGGGGAGGAGGAAAAACTGGATGATTGAATCGCCCGTCATTGAAGTTAAAAACCTGTCAAAAAATTTCGGCAAATTCACCGCGGTGCACGGAATCAGCTTTTCGGTGGCCAAAGGAGAGATTTTCGGGTTTC
>JAAYHQ010000011.1 GCA_012727425.1 Bacillota bacterium | reverse complement strand
GTTCCCATTCCGAACACGGCAGTTAAGCCCCTCAGCGCCGATGGTACTTGTCGGGAGACCGGCTGGGAGAGTAGGTCGTTGCCAGGAATTAATTTTTAAAGCCCGGATCCAACGGATCCGGGCTTTTGTTTTGCCGCTGCCCCTAAAGAGATGTAAATTTGCTGACTGTGAAATAATTTGATAATATTCTTGTAGATATAAAGGGCCAAAGCAAAAGAGACATTCGGCGGCGTGATGGCCGGAGTTGAAAAATTAAAGATCATTAATAAGACCGGAGTTGACATTTTCGAATTATACCCCTCCCCGAGCGGGGAGAACAATTGGTAAGAAGACCCGCTGGAAGGCGAGGTTCTCAAAGACGGCGAAGAACTGGCGATTGAATTATGACTACAACGAGTACATGCTTCTGGGGTATGACAATGATGTGGACGGGGATTGGGAGGAAGGGGTGTTCTGGGACAATTTCCGCGGGGTTTGGCCGACTCTGAACGGATTATACTGTGCGCCGATTCTCTTGGCGGAAACCGAGGACTATAATCTCTATTCCATACCAATTTTACTCAATGGCAAACAGACCAACTTGCGAGCCGCCTATATCTGGGAGTCGGAAGAGGAAGGGTATTATAAAATCTTTGGGGCCTGGGATGGAATTGATTCCGAAACAGGGATGAGCTCGCGGGAGATTCTCAAGCTGAAGGACGGTGACGAAGTGACCCCCCTTTTCACGGCGATTAACTGGGAGACCGGCGAAGAAAACCTTTATGAACTTGGGAGTTTTATTGTCAATGGTCCGGTCATCATGGAGGAAAGCGAGCTTTTGGATGGTGATTATCTCTACCAGTATAAAGTGATCGATGTCTTTGGCCGTGAATTTTATTCGGTCGAAGTGATTATGGAATGTGTCGATGGCGAAATTTATGTTTACGAGACGGAGGAAGCTTCTTAAAAAGACATTTTGTCTTACGGTCGATAATCACACCCTTTCGGCCCAAAGCCCGCTCAAAAGCGGGCTTTGAATTGTTATGTTAAGCTGGGGTGAAAAACATAAATCACCACGAGAAATAAAGGAAATCAAAAAGGAAAAGAGAATAGTAAAAAGGGGTATAAATAGAAGTTTGACATCTTGTCCATTTTCAACCTACTAAAATAAAATAAAACCGCTCGCTGCAGATGATTGGCTTGATTTAGAGCTTAAAAGTGAATTGGTTAATTCACTTTATTATTTTGCTGGTCGACTGGTTGTGAAGCCATTATAGTCTGAACAGATGGAAGTAACGGTCCAAAGGGGAATGAAAATGAAACTGAACCGCGAACGGACGATTTTGATGTTTTTTGATATATTATTTATAAACCTGACATTATGGTTGTCCTTTACGGTAAGGTTTGAAGGGAGTATTCCTCTAGTCTACCGTAGCAACTGGCTCTATTATGCCGTGTTGGTTACTTCTTTGCGTATGGTCTGTTTCTATGTGTTTGGTTTGTACAACAGCCTTTGGGGTTATTCCAGCCTTCCCGAGATGATCCAGATCATAAAGGCGATAACCGCGTCTTCTGTCTTGATTTATTTGGTTGACCAGGTTATTTTCAACCCTTCACCCCCAATCCCCAAAAGTATCCACTTTATTTCATTAGTGATCAACCTGTTTATGGTTGGCGGTTCCCGCTTAGCCATCCGTTTGCGGCAGGAAATGCTGAACATCTTCGAAAACCGCAAGAAACAAAGGCGGCGCGTTTTAGTTATCGGTGCCGGGCAGGCCGGGGCGTTGATCATCCGGGAGATGCAGCAACAGCCAACGCCCTATCTTCCGGTGGCGATTCTTGATGATAATTTTAACAAGATCAAGCGTTATCTGCATGGCGTCCCTGTGGTGGGCAGTATCAAGCAGCTGCCCCAGGCTGTTAGAGAGTATCAGATCGACGAGGTCCTGGTGGCGATTCCTTCGGCCCCCAAAAAAAGACTCCGCGAGATTGTGGCCCTGGCCAGAGAGACGGGGTTGCCCATCCGGATCATCCCGGGGCTCTTGGCTGCGGGGAATGTAAAGGTCACCCTGGATCAGGTCCGTGAAGTTCAGATCGAGGATCTGCTGGGCCGCGAACCGGTCAAATTAAACGTGGAGGAGATTGCCGGTTATCTGAAAGGGGAGCGGGTTTTGGTCACCGGGGCCGGGGGATCGATCGGTTCCGAACTCTGCCGCCAGGTGGCCCGTTTTGAGCCGGAGTGCCTTCTTCTGCTCGGACGGGGGGAAAATTCCATTTATGAGATTGACCAGGAGTTGAAAGAGACTTTCCCCGCCTTGCGGAAGACACCGGTCATCGCCGACGTACGGGACCGGGGGCGTTTGGAGCAGATCTTCCGCGAATACCGGCCGACCGTGGTCTTTCACGCGGCGGCCCACAAACACGTTCCTTTGATGGAAAGCGCCCCGGATGAAGCAGTGAAAAACAATGTTTTTGGCACCCGCAATGTGGCGGAGCTGTCGGATAAATACGGCGTAAAACGGTTTGTGATGATCTCCACCGACAAAGCGGTCAACCCCACTAGTGTCATGGGGGCCACCAAACGGGTGGCCGAGATGCTGATCCAACTGCTGGCGCGGAAGAGTAAAACGAAGTTCTGTGCAGTCCGGTTTGGGAACGTCTTGGGGAGTCGGGGCAGTGTGATTCCCCTCTTTCAGCACCAAATCGCCAAAGGCGGGCCCGTCACGGTGACCGATCCCGAAATGGTCCGCTTCTTTATGACCATCCCGGAGGCTGTTTCGTTGGTCATTCAAGCCGGGGCGATGGGTGAGTACGGGGAGATCTTCATTCTTGATATGGGTGAGCCGGTGAAGATTGTCGATCTGGCCCATGATTTGATTCGCCTGTCCGGGTTGGTACCTGGTGAGGATATCAAGATTGAATTCTGTGGCATCAGGCCGGGCGAGAAGCTTTACGAGGAGATTCTTACTTCTGAAGAAGGAACCAATGCGACCCGGCATGAACGGATCTTTGTCAGTAAACCCAACGACCTGGACCCGGAGCTTTTTTGGGAAGACTTGACTTACCTTGAAAAATGGGTCGCCACGGCCGACCGGGTGAAGGTGGTGGCGAAACTTAAGCAGATGATCCCGCGCTATACGCCGAGTGATTATTGGCGAAAGCAGTTGGGGGCCGCGGTCCAGGAAGAAACGGGGGCGGCGGTCGAAGCCAGGGCCGTCCAGGATAAGGGCCAATTTTAACAAAAGGGGCGGGCCAACAATAGAATAAAAGGGGA
Organism: Bacillota bacterium; assembly: GCA_012727425.1. GTDB lineage: Bacteria > Bacillota > UBA4882 > UBA10575 > UBA10575 > Capillibacterium. Next base: position 413 of record JAAYHQ010000011.1, on the reverse strand, counting down.
TTGAAAAACCGCAAAGGGTGGAACCGCCTTGAAGATACTCCTCACCGGTTGCCGCGGGCAACTGGGGCGCGAATTATGCCGGCAGATTGCTGCATGCAACCAAGGAAGAAAGAGGTTTTCCGTTGTGGCGACCGACCGCGCTACCCTGGATATTACCGATGCCGGACGAGTACAGAGCCTGGTGCAACAGGAAAGACCCGATGTGATCATCAATACCGCCGCCTATACGAAGGTGGATGCCTGCGAGACCGATGAGGGGACCGCGTTTCGGGTTAACGCCCATGGGGCCCGGAATTTAGCGGTGGCGGCTTATGCTATCGGGGCGAAGATCCTTCAGGTGTCGACGGATTATGTCTTTGCTGGAACGGGGAACACTCCTTTGCGGGAATATGATCCGATTGATCCGCCAAATG
>JAAYHQ010000079.1 GCA_012727425.1 Bacillota bacterium | reverse complement strand
CCCCAAAACTAACATTTCCCAGCTACATTAAGTCATCGGCAAAATCCGGATAAAAATTAAGGGCCGCCTGGAAATTACCCATTATTAATTTATTAATCATAAAAGGAGGGTGGAATTGGGATAAAAAGAGTAAAGACCCGGGTCTTTACTCTGTCTTTTTGCTCCACAGCACGTTCAACTCGTCGATGCCAACTCCCGCCGCCGCGGCCTTTTGGTTCTCCCTCTGGATCTCCAGGTAAACCTCCTCCCGGTGGACCGGAATCCGTTTGGGCGCACTGATCCCCAGTTTGACCTGTTCGCCCTTGACTTCTACCACGGTTACCTTAATATCGTCGCCGATGATGATGCTTTCGTTGGTTTTTCTGGTCAATACCAGCATTTAAATCCTCCTTGACTCTACCTCTCACTTGCCCCCGGAACCCTCCGGCCTCGCGTTCCAGTGGATTATGGGCTTGCCTTAGAATAAGCTGCCCCGTTTTCTTTAAATCATACTTCAAATAATTCTTCTGCTATGTTCGCCAAAACCAAGGAAGATCCTGCCGCGACGGCCGGCTTATTTGGCCGCGGCCGTGGAAGACGACCCTTTTGGGGCCCAGAGTTTAAACCGCAAGGGGTAACCGCTTTCGCTGAGAATGACTTGCATCCCCTTTTTCGCGGTGGTATTGATCACAATCGGCGCATAGAGGTTTACCGTCGCCTCCTCCGGTTTTCCCGGCGGGATAGTGACAATGGACAGCACTTTTACCTCTTCCGGCTTCGCAACAGCCAAAGCCTCCCGTTTCTCCTCATCCAACTCAAACTCATAGTCGGGGCAGAGCTGGTACGGAGAGAGTACAATAAAGGCCGTCGCCGGTTGATGACAGGATTGGAGACAACCAAAGACCGAATCTTCCGGTTGTAAATGGACAAATTCCTTTTCCGATTCAAAACCCGGCAATCCACTGGGAAAATGAATGATCTCTTCCGCAGGAACTTCAATTTCGCCGAAAAACTTGGTCTTTATCTTCATTTTTCCACCTCATTACTTCAACGGGCGTCCTAACTAACCTATATGTAATTAACGAGGGTGCTGCGCATTATCCGGGCGCTGGTGGCCAGAGCAGCCTGGTAAACGCTTTCTTGCATCATCAGGTTCATAGTAACCTCGGCATAGTCCGTATCTTCGATCTTGCTGAGGAGTTCCCGGAAGTTAATATCCATCAGTTCCATCCGATCCACATTCTTCTCCAACCGGTTCACCTTGGCGCCAATCTCACCACGGATCTGTAAAACTTCATCCAAACGGTTTTGGATGTTGGTAATGTCATTGGCCGAGATGTCACGGAAGTTCCCGTTCCGTAAATTATCGATGAACTGCGCCAACTCATCAAAGAAAGTGCCAAAAATCCGGTCGCCAGGAACCGTAACCTCCATGACAATCCCCGGTCCCACCTCCGCTTTGAGCGGATTTAAAGAACCCTGCCAATTCACCCCCGGCGGTGTTGTGGTGGTATCCAGCTCGTAAGGGGGAGTGGTTGTTTTTTCTCCACCAAAGATGTAGGTATTTTCCTGTTTGGTGTTGGCTATCTGGTATAAATGGTTGCGCAATTCTTCCACTTCATTGGCGATGGCGTTCAAAGAAATCTCATCAAGCGTCCCGTTCGCCCCTTGAACCGCCAATTCTTCTAAACGTTGCAAGGCTTTGGTCATCTCATCCAAGGCGTAGTCCGAACCGTTCAACAACGCCAAGGCAGCGTTCACGTTCTCCTTGTATTGCTCGTTCTCAGTAATCCCTTTCTTGAGGCGCATGCCCAAAATCAGCCCGACCGGATCATCGGAAGGCCGGTTGATCATCTTCCCGGTGGTCAGTTGATTGTAGTGTTTGTTCAAACGTTGCATGGCCCTCTGGATATTATCCTGCACGCCCATGTGGATCATGCTGTCCGTAACACGCATGGCAAACCCCTCCTTGGACCGAAATTACCTTACCGGCCGACGATGCCGGTGCCGTTGATCAAGCGATCTAAAACCTCATCGATGGCGGTCATCATCCGGGCGGCCGCGTTGTAAGCATTCTGGAACTTGATTAAATTAGCCATCTCCTCATCAAGGGAGACCCCGGCCACCGATTCCTGCATGTTTTTGAGGTGCCCAACCAGCGTCTTCTGGTTGTCATGGGTCACCTTTGCCTTTTCCGCATCCACCCCTAATTTCGCAATTAAACTATCGTAGAAATCCGACAAGGTATTACCGTTAATTAAAGGCACTTCTTTGAGCACACGGGCAAGTTCCAACGCATTGTCGCCGTTACCAACTTGATTATCCCAAGGGCCTGTAATCAAAGCAGCGGCGATCCGGCGCAGCCCGTCATCAGCCAGAATTGCATTGTCGAGGGTAATATCCGCCGCACCAGTCCCGGCAAAAAAGTTATTTCCGGTGTTTCCATCTAAATCTGTTCCCAGGCTATGCTGGTTGTTAAACGCGGTGATCAGCGTGGTGGCAAAATCGTTTAACGAATCCACATAATACTGAACTTCCACGTCCCGCATCTCCAGCAAGCCTCTGATCTCACCGTTGGTAAATTGAACATCCAGCCCGTTGTGGGCCCAGACGATACGGCCGTCATCCAGGACATCCATGTGGCATGACATGTCCCCGGCAACCAAAAGCATCCCTGCGATACTAATGTTGTACTGACTGCGCTCATCACTCTGGATGGAGATGGAAACCAAGGTGGAGAGCTCGCCCACCAAAACTTCCCGCTTGTCCAGCAGATCATTGGGGTTGTCCCCCACCGCCGTGATCTTGGCAATCTCCGCATTCAATCCGGCAATCTGGTCGGCTAAAGAATTAATCCGTCCGATCTTCACCGCAATCTCCGCACTGAGGTCCTTTTGCAAAGTAGTCAGCTGCCGGTAGGTACTGCGGATCGAGTCACAGAGGTTGTTTGCTTTCTCCCGGACCACCGAGCGGACGGCAATATTGTCGGCCCGGTTGGCATTCCCCAGTTGTTGCAGGGCCGACCAGAACTCATTAAGGTGATAACCGATACTGGACCCGGTATCGAGTTCCGCCGGTTCGGCCAACGTCACTTCCAAATGGCTGAAGTTACGCTGCCGCGCATCCCAGTAACCCAGCGCGGCATTCTCATATTGGGTTCGCCGGTCCACAAACAGGTCCCGCAACCGGCGAATCTGGGTCACCGTAACGCCGGTTCCGATCTGACCGGCAATCTGATACCGGTTCATCGTCGGCACCGCATACGGATCAGTCGCCGTCATATCCACCGTTTGCCGGGAATAACCCGGGGTGTTGGCGTTACTGATGTTATGCCCGGTCGTATCCAGAGCCAACTGCTGGGCCCGCAATCCCCGCAACATTGTTTCGATACCGCCAAATGTGGAACGCATGTTTATCCTCTCCAGTTCAGTATTGAACGGTTACCCACGGTTTCAACCCGTCCGGAGGAACCGTACAGGTCACTTTCTTCCGCACCATGGATCAGGCGTAAGGAATAATCCACGAGGGCCAAAGCATCCTCCAGTAATTGTTGGTTTAAAAGATTAACCTCCTTAAGCTTGGCAATCAAGGCGGCCCTTTTCTGCAGCAACTGTCGACCTTCCGGCGTTTTGTCAAGCCCTTCCTCATGGTGGAGGTGTAAAGCTTCGGCTTTGGCCAAGGCTTTTTCTTCACCGTCGATAATCTGCCTTAAAGCTTCCAAATCGTTTTCAAAAAGCGCCGCTTTTTTGGCGACGGCCAAATCTACCAATTGCTGGAGGAGATCAAGTTCTTCCGCCATCCGGCTTTGCGCTTCCGCGGACACGGTCATCCCCCCACAATCCGGTCGACCAAACTCCGGACCAGCATCCGGTGGGCCACTTGTTCACTGGTCACCTTGTATTCACCTTTGGCAATCGATTCGCGAAGCTCAGCCACAAGTTCGGAACGGACTTCAGGTGCTTGCGCTATATTTTTTCGGATCAGATGAAGCTCTCTTGCTTCCGGTGACAGTAACAAGGAATCACCCCGTCGAACGGACTCCGTCGCTTGAATAGTCCGGTTTTTTTGGTTTCTCGTCACTTCATAGGCTTTAATTACCGAGTTAACCTGCTGATTTGAGATGAGCATTGACCTATACCCCTTTCTCCCAACCTTAGGATCTTCTCTCAAGGGTTATATCGGTTGACCCCGAAGAGATGTTTAGTGGTATTTATTATCTGTTTTTTCGAGGCGTTTGCGTTCCACACTCTTTACAAAACTGCCCGGCGGGAACCGGTGCGCCGCACTGGGCACATAAGAGGTTCCCTTCCTGTTTCTCACGGTTGATGAACCGGCCTTCCCGGTGGAAACGGGTGATCACCGCCGGTTCCACCCCCGTTTCCTGGCTTAATTCCAGGACCGAAGCGTACGGATGGGTTAAGATATATTGCCGGAGCCGTTCAAAATCGGCATTGTCCTTTTCCAAACAATCTTTGCAAACATTATACGTATAACCCCGGATATTAAAGAGTTTTCCGCAGCGTTTGCAGTTCTTTAGACTCAAAGAAGACCCCTCCTGCCTTTTTGTTCCATCCCTTAGAAGGACACCGTTTTACACCTTAACACCTCATCACTCTCTACCGTTCTGCAACCAGGAATCAGTTTTACCCTCCAATTCACCTGTTTTATCCTCATCTTTCCCACGACCCGGTCGTCACCCCCACCGCCATGGTCAGCGCCTTCACCCGGCGCGCACCGGCCAGAAGCAGCACACGGGCGGCGGCGGAGAGGGTATACCCCGTCGTGCGGATGTCATCAACCAATAGCACCTCTTTCCCGGCTATGGCCGCACAATCAATAACCGCAAAAGCGTTCCTGGTGTTCTCCTTCCGCTCCCGGCGGCTGAGCTTGCTTTGGCTCACCGTCGGCCTGATCCGCTGTAACACCCCGGTATATAACGGGCGATGTAAAGCCGCGGCCAACGGTTCCGCCATCAATTCCGTTTGGTTGTAACCACGGGCGGCCAGTTTCTCCGGGTGCAGGGGAACTGGTATAACCGCATCAATCCCCTCCAATCGCGTTTCGTTTTCGGCCCAAACCGCCAAAATCGTGCCCAAACCCCGGGCCAGATCGGGCCGGAAATCATATTTTGCGCTATGCAGCAACTCCCGCATGTAACCGTCGTAAACGGCGACCGCCATGGCCTGGTCATAAAAATAGGATTCGCCCCTGCATTCGCGGCAGGGGTCACTTTCGCCACCACGCAAGGGACGGTCGCAACGGGAACAGACCGGTTTGGTGATAAAGGGAATCCGGTCCAAGCAGCCCTGGCAAAACGCCAGGGGATAAACGGACGTAAAAGTTTCCCCGCAGGCCACACAGGAAGGCAGCGGGGGATAGAGCAGTTTAACGAGTGTTTGCCAAAGAATCCGCAAAGAAATCCCCCAATTTATATCGGTTAATCTCCGTTATTTCTTAATAATCATTTGGGCCCGTGCCGGACTTTAGCTCCGGCTTGGTTCATCCGGCAGATCGCGTTCCGCGCAGCTTTCATGGTTGGGGTGATCCGGGACGCCACAAAGTAAACATCACCACCGGGGTCGTCGGCTTTCCGACCCACACGGCCGGCAATCTGGATCAAGGTCTCCTCCGAAAAGATCGCCTCTTGGTCGGCGTGCAGGACCATCAGGTCTAACCGGTCGAAATTCAACCCCCGCTCCAAAAGGGTGGTCGTAACCAAAAGCCGGAGGGCACCGGCGGAAAAGCGTTCGACCTTTTCCCGGCGGAGCGGATCCCGGGCGTGGATATGTTGGATGTAGGGGGCTTCAGTGGGCAAGGCTTTTTTCAGGCGGTCCGCAAACGCTTCGACCGCTTCCACGGTCGGCAGGAAGATCAGCCCCTTCCGCCCTTGGGCTTTCCGTGTAAGAATAAAGTCGCGGACCACCGCCGGAATGGGCCGGTCTTCCTTCTCCGGCAAAACAGCACGAACCAGACGGGGGACGGGAAGGGGCCGGCCGTGGTGGCGGAGGGGAATCTTGGTCACGGCAATCGTCCCCCGCTCCGCCCGGCGCCGCCAGGACCGGTCGGGGGTCGCGGTCAGATAAATCTGTTTGCCCGCCGGGCGGACCACCCGGTCCAACGCGGCTTCCAGCATCGGGTTGTTGTATAAAGGGAAAGCATCCGCCTCATCAACAATGACCAGGTCGAAATAGGAGGTAAAACGGAGCAGTTGGTGGGTGGTGGCCACCACCAGTAATGAAGCGGGGACTTCTTCTTGGTGGCCGCCGTATAACAGGCTGAACGGCAAACCGGGAAAGCAATTTTTGATCCGGGTGCCCAACTCCCGGACGATCTCCCGCCGCGGAACCGTGAGGAGGACCCGTCTTCCCGCGGCCAAAGCGGCCCGGATCACCGGAAAGACCACCTCCGTTTTGCCCGCCCCGCAGACCGCCCAGACCAACATGGTCCGGACCCCGGGATCGTGCCAGAAGGCCATGAGGTCGGTGACCGCCTGCTCCTGCCAACTGGTTAAGGATGGAAGCACCAATGCCGGCGGGGAAGGCGGCGGCTCACTTCCGGGCTGTTGGTCCCGCCAGTGGTAGAGCGGGGTCTGGTCAGTCAAGGCCCCCAACTCCCGGCAGGCGGAACAGATCCGACTGGGTTTGGGGGATCCGAACAGTCTTTCCGTGAAGATCCGCTCCCGTTCGCCACAACGGCGGCAGTAGAAACGGCCCCACTGGTCCAGTCCAACCGCCGCCGTCAGTTCCAGCTTTCCGGCTAGGACCAGTTCCTGGAGGGCCGCGGTTAAGAGATGAACAGGTACCCTCACCCCGTTCCGGTCGAGCGCCCGCTGGAGTTCTTGCGGGGTCAAGGCCCGCCCGAGCATAATTTGGGGAAGCATCGTTCCCAAAGGCGGCGTGTTCTCTTCCGCACTGGCGGCCAGAAAGCAGGACCGGGCGGTGCCGGCCTCCTTCACCGGGAGCCAGTTCCCTCCTCCGTCCCAGCCGTAGCGGCCGGCGGTTTTGGCGAGTACCCGCCCCAAGCGGCGCAGTGAAAAACCGGCCTTCCCGGCGCGGGCGTGTTGGACGAGCTCGGCCCGGAGCCGCTCCGCCAGCCATAAGGGAAAAGGCCGGTCCCACGACCAAACCCGGTCGTATCTATTCCTCTGCGCCCACCACCAGGCCAGCCCGGGATCGGGCGTCAGGTTAACCGTCCACTCCCCCCTTTTTTCGAAGATGACCGGGTAGTACACCGCCGGTAACATCGGAATTCCTCCTCTGCGCCCTGTTTATTGCGGTGTTTGTCCACCTTCCTGTTGCAACCGGGCATTTCAAAATATAAAGCGGAAAGGGATTCTTCAACTTCCGGCCCGCCCCGTTTTTACCGCCAGTTCGGCGATGGTCGGCGCCAACCAGGAGTACCGGTTGTCAATCCGGTTGTTTTGCACAGCAATCGCCAGCGCCTTTTTTGTGCCCACCAGCACCACCATTTTTTTCGCCCGTGTAATCCCAGTGTACAATAGATTCCGTTGCAACAAAATATAATGTTGGGTCGTGACCGGCATAATCACCACCGGGTACTCACTGCCCTGACTCTTATGGACGGAGATGGCATAGGCCAAAACCAACTCGTCCAGTTCCTCATAGGCGTAATTCACCAGCCGCTCTTCCTGTTCATCGGTGAACGCCACGGTCACCACTTGTTCTTCCGGATCGATCTGCACAATCCGCCCCAGATCGCCGTTGAAGACCATCTTGCTGTAATTATTCCGGATCTGCATTACCTTATCCCGGCAGCGAAAGACGCGGTCCCCGAAGCGCACCTCGACCACCCCACTCCCACCCGGGTTTAAAGCTTGCTGGAGAAGGGTATTGAGATTCTCCACGCCGGTTACGGTCTTGTGCATCGGAGAAAGGACCTGAATATCTTCGATCGGGTCACATTTCAAGTAACGGGGGAGCCGCACCGTCACCAAGCGGATGATCTCTTCCACAATCTGCTCCGGTGCGGCCGCATTGATAAAGAAGAAGTCGCCGGCCCGCTGAAAGACGGGCATTTTCCCCGCATTGATCCGGTGGGCGTTGGTGACAATCTTACTCTCTTGGGCCTGCCGGAAGATGGTCTGCAGGCGAACAACGGGAATCACCTGCGAGGCGATTAAATCCCGGAGGACCGAGCCCGGCCCCACCGAGGGTAATTGGTCCTGGTCCCCAACCAAAACCAGCCGGGTCCCGGGGGTCAGTGCTTTGAGCAGTTGGTAAAAGAGCGGAAGATCGACCATGGAGACCTCGTCGATGATGACCACATCAGCCTCCAGCGGCTGTGCCTCGTTCCGTCCGTAGTTTAAACCCCGCCCCGGAGTATAGCCAAACTCCAGTAACCGGTGGATGGTCTTGGCCTCTTCCCCGGTGGCTTCCATCAGTCGTTTGGCCGCCCGTCCGGTGGGGGCCGCCAGCAAGACTTTCTCTCCTCGCAATTGGCACAGGCGGATCAAGCTTCGGACCGTTGTCGTCTTTCCGGTCCCCGGTCCGCCGGTGATCATTAATACCCCTTCCTGCAAGGCTTTCTCCACGGCCAAACGTTGTTCAAAGGTGAGCGTGTCCAGTTCGGCCGCGGGAAAAAGCAGCGGCCGTTCCACCGCGGGACGCGCGTTCAAAAGCAAAAGCAGTTTCTCGGCGGCCTTCCGTTCACACCAGTAGAACGGGGCCAAGTACAACCGTTCCGCTTCCAGATACACCGCTTTTTCCTCTTCCAAACCGCTGATTACCCGCTGCACCACCGCTTCCGGGGCTTCTAGTTCTTTGCTGACCGCGGCCACAAACTCGGCCAACGGCACATAGACGTGGCCTTCTTCGGTCTCCCGGCGGAGAAAATAGAGCACACCGGCCCGTACCCGTTCCAAGGCGGCCGGGTCCTTCCGCCCCAGCAGACCGGCAATGTGGTCTGCGGTTTTAAAGCCCACCCCGAAAAGCTCGTCCGCCAGCCGGTAAGGGTTTTCCTGAATCACCGTCGCGGCCTGCTCCCCATAATGGCGGTAGATCTTGGTGGCCAGGGCGGGGGTGATCCCAATTCCCCGTAAAAAAACCATCATCCGCTGGATCTCTTTCTGTTCCGCCAGGGCCGTCCGGATCTTCTCCGCCTTCTGGGGTCCGATTCCTTCCACTTCCTGGAGGCGCTCGGGGGTCTCTTCGATCACCTTCAAGGTCTCCAGGCCGAAGGCGGCTACGATTTTTTTGGCTGTCACCGGACCGATCCCCCTGATCAGACCGGACCCCAGATACCGCTCCAGCCCCTCCAGCGTCACCGGCGGGATAACCTCAAAGGTTTCCACCTTAAACTGCCGTCCATAGGTGGGATGCACCGTCCACTCCCCACGCAAACGCAGACTTTCACCGGCACTGATCCTGGGGAGAACCCCGACAATGGTCAATTGCTCCGTTTTGGTTTTAAAACGGGCCACCATATAGCCGTTTTCTTCATTATAAAAAGTAATCCGTTCGACAATGCCTTCAAGTTCGGCCAAGGTTGTCCCCCCCTTCCCCCGCCCATGGCTTCTGATCAACGATCCGTTGGGCTAAATAACCGGTCAACCAACCGGAGGGCAGCGCCAAAAGCAAAGCCCAGGGCAACAAATAAGAGATCCGTGTTCCGGGGATTAGGAGATATAAAACAAAAAGTTGTCCACAATTATGAGCGACGGCGCCGATCACACTAATTCCGCTCAGACTAAAGACCCGCGGCAAGTGCCGCCACAAAAAACCCATGACCGACAGAGCAGCAATACTGCCTCCGACACTCAAAGCAAAAGGGACCGAGAACAAGGTCCCCGTTAAAAGGGCGGCCAACACGATCCGTCCGGCGGTTACCCCCCAAAGCATCCCCGGTCCCTCCGTGACGAGTAGAACCAGCGTTACCACGTTCGCCAACCCGATCCGGGCCCCCGGGATCCGCACCACCAAACCCAGGGGGACCAAAAAAGTCTCCAACAGGTTGAGAACAACCCCCAACGCAATATAAACGCTGATCCGGGTAATGGTATTAATCCGTTCCCGATTCGATGTTTGCTTATTCTTCATGGTCTTCCCATTCTTTACTATAATAAGCCAGCGCTTCCAACTGTAAAGTAAAATCCGCGTGGTGGACCCGGACCCCCGCGGGGACGGTCAACTTCACCGGGGCAAAATTGAGAAAGGCCTTCACCCCACTGGCCACACACCGTTCCAGGGTTTCCTGGGCCACCCCCGCGGGGACGGTCAGGATCATAATTTTTAAATCCAATTCCTTAATCAACTCCGGCATCCGCGTTACCGGATAAACCTCCACCGCGCCAATCCGCCGCCCGATTTTCCGCTCGTCCCGGTCGAAAGCGGCGCGCATCCGTAGTCCTTCCCGGTTGAGGATCTCCCGTTGACGGTCGGCACCATAACGGAGGAAGGCCTGTCCCAGGCTCCCCACACCAACCAACCCCACATTGACGACACGGTTGAGTTTAAGAATACGGCGCAACTCCCCCCGTAAAATGTTCACCTCATAACCCACGCCCTGTTTCCCAAAGACGCCGAACAGGCTTAGATCCTTCCGGATCTGCCCCGGGGTGATCCCCGTTCTTTCACCCAGTTCGTAGGAGGAAATAATCGGTGTTTGCTCCACATCAATCCCGGATAAAACACGCAGATATAAAGGCAAACGATTGATGACCACATCGGGTACGCGGCGTTGTCGCACGGGATTCCCTCCTTATTTTGATATAATCCCCCTTCGACGTTGAACCGGACATTCCTGCTCCCGCCGTCTGGCCGGTCTCCGCCCCCGGTTTTAAAAAGCCGACCCTTGGCATATAATTCTACAATAAAGCAAGAGTCTACACCACCCCACGGCGGGTCAAGATGCATTTTTGAAGGATAGGGGGCTTGTCGGCAATGGATACTCTCCCGCGCCAATCGCTGCCACCGGAACGCTTCCGTTATCTCTTGGTGATCGGTCTGACTTTCTTCACTTTTTTCATCGCCATCGGGGTTTACCTGGTCGACCTTGAAAAGCAACAAGGTTCTTCTTATCCCCTTGCCTACCTGAAACGCCTTTATCACCTTGATTCCAAAGTGGGGCGCCGTTTTTTTTCCCAAGTGATTCCTGGTTTCAAACGTTACCGGTTGGAAGATGATCCCGATTTTATCCTTGACACCAAAGCCGCCGATCTGTTCCTGCGGTTTCTGGTCAACATCCGCAACCCGTCCCCGCAGGAAATGTTCAAGACTCAATTTCCTCTTCTTGCCCGCCAAGAACTGGTGAAAACCTACACCCTGCGCCCGACCGTCACCCACCGGCCCACCCCGGCACCGGCCACCCCGCGTCCGGTGCCTCTCCCGCCGGCGCGTCCGGCCCCGGCTGCACCGCCCGTCCAGTCGCCGCGGACCGAACCGCCCCGGATTCTCATCTACCATACACATACTTCCGAATCTTACCTTCCCGTGAGCGGCAAGACCCATATCCACAACGGTCGCGGGGACATTGTCCGGGCCGGAGCATTGCTTGCCCAGCTTCTTAACGAAAAATACGGTCTGAAAACCTTGCATTGTGATACCATCCACGATCACTATCCCTTTCGTGATGCCTACCAACGATCGGCCGAAACCGTCCAGCAACTCTTGGCCGAGCACCCCCAGATCGACGTGGTCCTCGATCTCCACCGGGATGCCACTCCCGGGCTCAACCATAAAGTCCCCATTAGAGGAAAAACCGCCGCCAAGATTATCCTCGTCGTCGGTTCCGATCGGTTGGGGTTGCCCCACCCCCATTGGGAAAAGAATCACCGTTTTGCCAATGGTCTCCTGGAAGTAATGGACCTTTTATACCCCAATCTCGCCCACGGGGTGATTCTCGCCGAAGCCCGCTATAACCAACATCTCCATCCCCGGTCCATCATCGTCGAGTTCGGCGACGACAAATCAACCTGGGAAGAAGTCAGTTATTCCCTTGAGCTCTTTGCCGAAGTGCTGGCCACCTACCTGGCCCAGACCGGCTACACAATGTAGCGCCGGTTTCATTCCGGCCGCGCCCGCTCCAGCACCCGCACGATGTACGGCTGGTAGCGGTCGGTTTTCCGGAGCCGCCGGTCATACCGGTTGAGTCCGCCATAGGCGAGGACCAGGGCGAAAACCCCTCCAAGCAACCCGCCCCCTTCCGCCCAGGCTTCACCCTGGAAGATGGTCCCCAAGCGCGCTCCACCCAAGTACCCCAGTAGAAAAAAGAAGAGGGGCAGAGCATAAACCAAAAAGCTGGCCTGGAGGATGGAACTATCCTTCAAGCCAACCAACACCCGGTCCCCTTTGGCCACTTCCACCCGGTCCTTGGGCAGGACAAGCTCCTGTTCACCATGGCTGTTGCCAAAGACCAGACATGCACCGCACTTACGACAGGCCGAATGGCGTGTGTAACGCAAACGGACTTCGTCCCCGCTCACATCAACAACCCAAGCTTCCTTCTCCATCAATCATCCCTCTTTACCTTGGTGTATACGCTTTACCCCGGTTTGCCGTTCCTCGCCACCAACTTCAAAAGCTCGCCCAGCAGCAGCGGGGTCAACGCCAGCCCAAAAACGATCAACCAATCGCCCACGGGCAAAAGCGCGGTCCGGAAGATCCCCCGCAGCCCAGGAACGAAAAAGACGATCAGGTGTAAAAGGGCTGACCCAAGGGAAGCCCAGAGGAGCTGCTTGTTCCGGAAGATTCCCCGCTGCCACAGACTGGCAGTGAGTGAACGGAAGTTATAGGCGTGGACCAGTTGGCAGAGGCCCAAAGTGGCAAAGGCCATCGTCTCCCCTTTCGTCACCGTCTCTCTTAACCCGAACCGGAAAGCGGTCAATGTCACCCCGGCGATGAAAAGGCCGAAAGCCACCAGCTTCAGGCGGGCTTTCCGGTCAAAAAGACCCTGGTCTGGATGGAGCGGTGGCCTTTTCATGATGTCCCCCTCCGGGGGATCCACCCCCAGCGCCAACGCGGGTAACGAATCGGTGACCAGATTGACCCAGAGGATCTGGATGGGATACAAGGGAACCGGCCACCCCAACAGAATCGCCGTAAAAATGGTGATGATCTCGCCCAAATTACAGGAGAGGAGAAAATAGACGGTTTTTTTAATGTTCTCAAAGATGACCCGGCCTTCCTGCACCGCCCGGACGATGGTGGCAAAATTATCATCAGCCAGGACCATGTCAGCCGCTTCCTTCGCCACATCGGTACCGGTCTGACCCATGGCGGCACCAATGTCCGCCTTCTTCAGCGCCGGGGCGTCGTTCACCCCGTCACCAGTCATGGCAACGATCGCTCCGTTCCGCTTTAAGGCGTCGACAATCCGGACTTTATGTTCCGGCGATACCCGGGCAAAAACAGGGACCTTCGCCACTTGCGCCGCCAGTTCATCGCCGTTCAGCGCTTCCAATTCAGCCCCGACCAGGACCGGAGCTTCCGGTCCGGCCAAACCCAACTGCCGGGCAATGGCCACCGCCGTATCCCGGTGGTCCCCGGTGATCATCTTGACCGCAATTCCCGCCTCCTGACAGACCCGCAGGGCCGCTTGGGCCTCGGGACGGGGCGGATCGATCATCCCCATGAAGCCCACAAAGGTCAGATCCTTTTCCACCTCCACACCCGTCTCCGCAGTGGACGGCGGATCCGGGCGGTAGGCAAAGGCCAAAACCCGCAGTGCTTCGGTGGCCAACTGGTGATTCACCTTCAGAAACTCCGCTTTCCGCGCCGCGGTCAGTTCCTGGGGTCCGTCCTCCCCCAACCACCATTGGCAATTCTCCAGAACCAGATCGGGCGCACCTTTCACCAGGAGCCAGCGGCGGTCGGCACTGCCCGCCAGCAATCGCGGGGCTAGATTCCCCTGGTGGACCGTGCTCATCCGCTTCCGTACCGAATCAAAGGGGTATTCCCGCTGCCGGGGATAAGCGGCCTCCAGTTCCCTCCGGGACAAACCCGCCTTGGCGGCCGCCACCACCAACGCGCCCTCGGTCGGATCGCCTACCATCCGGGCTTCCTCCGGTATAAATTCGGCGTCATTACAGAGGGCGCCGATCTTCAGAATCAAGTCCAGCAGGGGGTCCTCTTCAATGGTCACTGTCGTCCCTTTCCGTCGAAACTCCCCCTCCGCTTTGAGCCCTTCTCCGGTTACTTCATAGTCCGCCGTTCCAGTGACAATCCGCCGGACGGTCATGGCGTTTTGGGTGAGGGTGCCCGTTTTATCGGAACAGATCACCGTAGCCGAACCCAACGTCTCCACCGCCGGCAACCGGCGGATGATCGCCTTTTGCGCGGCCATCCGCTGGACCCCCAGAGCCAGAACGATGGTGATGATCGCCGGTAAACCCTCAGGGATCGCGGCCACCGCCAGACTGACGGCAACCAAAAACATTTCGTAAAAACGGTTCCCCCGGAACAGGCCGACGAGGAAAATAAAGAGGCAGATTCCGAGCGCCATGAGCCCAATCTGCTTCCCAAAACTGTCTAAACGCTTCTGGAGCGGCGTTTTCTCCTCCGGTCCGCTCTGGAGCAGTCCGGCAATCCGGCCCAGTTCGGTGTCCATCCCGGTCCCGGTGACCAGCGCCCGCCCCCGGCCAAAAGTGACAATGGTCCCTTTGAAGACCATATTTTTCTGGTCGCCCACCGGCAGATCGTCCCCGGCAATAAACTCCGCATCCTTGGCCACCGGCACCGACTCACCGGTCAGCGCCGATTCATTCACCTGCAAACTCTCGGCCGCCACCAGCCGGGCATCGGCGGGGACAAAATCACCGGCCTCCAGCAGGATCAGATCCCCCGGCACCAGTTCCCTGGCGGGCACCTCACGGGTCTGCCCCTCCCGGTAAACCTTGGCCAGCGGGGCGGCAAGTTCTGCTAAAGCAGCCAGGGCCTTTTCGGCCTTTAACTCCTGGACCACCCCCAGCACCGTGTTGAGAACAACAACCAAAAGAATGACGATGGCATCGCCAGTCTCACCCAGAAACAGGGAAATAACGGCCGCGCCAAGCAAGAGCAGGACCAGGAAGTCGGTGAGCTGACCCAGAACCTTTTGCCAAACCGTCGGCCCCGGCTGCTCCTGCAGCTCATTCGGGCCGTACTTATCCAGCCGGGCCGCGGCAGCGCTCCGGGTTAATCCGGCCGCTAAATCCGTCCCCAGTTCGGCGGCGGTCTCATTAATGCTCTTCCGGTACCAAGCGGGCATGCGATCACCCCGTTTTTATTTCCCTTCCCATCTAACCCATAGCTTTCGTCGGCGGGGCCCATCAAATTCACAGAAATAAACGCCTTGCCAGGTCCCCAGCTTCAAGCGGCCGTCCACCACCGGCAAATTGACCGAGGCACCGATCAAAGCCGCTTTTAAATGAGCGGCCGAGTTCCCTTCGCCGTGGGCCACGTTTAAGGAATCCGGGAAGATTTGGTCAAGGGCCCGCTTTAAATCGTAAAGCACGTCCGGGTCGGCATTCTCATTCAGCATCACCCCTGCCGTCGTATGGGGAACAAAAACCGTCCCCATCCCCGTTTGCACTCCAGATTTCTGCAGGTCAGCCGCTAAAATCCCGGTGATGTCCACAAAATCCGTCGCCGCCCGGGTATTTAAGGACAACTCCCGCCAGATCGCCATCACCTCCCTTACCAAGACCGCTTTTCCTCTTCTTCCCGGTCTTGAACAGTACTTTGCAACACCATCAAACCATAAAGACAGAGGAAGAGCAGGCCAAGACCGGCCAGGACAATCAGAAAACCCAGGAGGAGGGTGGCCCGGGAAAGAAAGATGGAGGCCAGTCCTGAGACCAGGCTTAAACCGTAAAGGATCAGGACGGATTCTTTCATCCCCAGTCCAGAGGTGAGCAACAGATGGTGAATGTGGTAACGGTCGCCCCGCATAATCTGCTCCCCATTCCGCCAGCGCCGCCAGACCGCCCAAAAAGTATCAAGAAACGGGATCCCCATGGCGAACACCGGGATCGCCAGGGCTAAAGCGGTCGGCAACTTCAGGGCCCCGATCACCGAAATGACACCCAACAGATAACCCAGGAAGTAAGCGCCGGAATTCCCCATAAAGACCCGCGCCGGATAGAAGTTATAAGGGAGAAACCCGAGTAAAACTCCAACTAAAATGGCACACAAAAACACTGCCGCCGACTGTCCGAGCCCAAGCCCGATCACCATCAGGCTCAGACCGGCAATCGCCGCAACCCCGGCCGCCAACCCGTCCAGCCCGTCAATGAGGTTGATCACGTTGATCGTCAGGACCAACCATAAAATGGTCAGGGGGTAACCCTTCCAACCTAACACCACCATCTCCCCGAAGGGGTTCGTCAGGTAGCCGATGCGAATCCCCGCCCCCGCAATGAAGGCGGCCACCAGAAACTGGACAACCAGTTTTATCCCGGAGGACAGGTCATACTTGTCATCAACCAGCCCCAAAAGAAAGATGACCAGCCCTCCGCTGCCGATCGGCCCCAGGTGGGGAAAGTGCAAACCACCGGTGAGCAAGAGAGCCAGATTAAAAGCAAGAAAAATCGCCATTCCCCCCGTGTAGGGACGGGGCGTGGCGTGAACCCGCCGTTCCCGCGGCAGATCCATCAGTCCCCAGGCGGCGCCTTTCTTGGTCCAGAAGGCGGTCAGGAGGAACGCCAAGCCAAAGCCAATTGCTGTCAGCAAAGCCGGATGCCAACCGAAAACCGACCATTGCAATCCACCCACCCCTTCCGCGTTACGATTTTACCACTGCCAACCGCTTATTTGGTTCCGAACAACCGGTCACCGGCGTCGCCCAAGCCGGGGATGATATAACCGTTTTCGTCTAAACGCTCGTCAATTGCCGCCACAAAAATTTCTACATCGGGATGGACCTGCTGCACCCGGGCGATTCCTTCCGGCGCGGCAATCAGACAGACCAGTTTAACCCCTTTCGTGCCCCGCTTTTTCAGAAAATCAATCGCCGCGGCAGCCGAGCCGCCGGTGGCCAGCATCGGATCGACCACGATCATATCCCTTTCGTGCAGATCCGCGGGTAATTTACAGTAATACTCCACCGGTTGCAGCGTACTGGGGTCACGGTACAGACCGATATGGCCCATCTTCGCCGCGGGGATCAGCTTCATGATCCCGTCGGCCATCACCAGGCCGGCCCGGAGAATCGGGACGACCGCGATCTTTTTGCCCGCGATCACCTTGGCTTTAGCCGTAGCAATCGGCGTCTGGATCTCCACTTCTTCCAAGGGAAAATCCCGCGTGACTTCATAAGCCATAAGCGTGGCGATCTCTTCCACCAGTTCGCGAAATTCCTTGGGACCGGTATTCACATCCCGAATAATACTTAATTTATGTTGAATCAACGGATGGTCAATTAAATGTACGGACCCCATTGGCAAATCCCCTTTCTATTCGTCTTCCAGTCGCATTATTTTTTCAACCCGTTGCTGATGACGTCCGCCCGCAAACTCTCCGGTCAGGTAGGCCTCGACAATGGAAAGCGCCAACCCCGGTCCGATAACCCGGGCCCCCAGCGCCAAAATATTACAGTCGTTATGGGCCCGCGCCATTTGCGCCGAAAAGACATCATGGCACAGCGCAGCACGGACGCCTTTGATCTTATTGGCCGAAATCGAAACCCCAATTCCGGTTCCACAGATAAGAATCCCCTGATCAAACTCCTTTCTTGCCACCGCTTTCGCCACAATCGCCGCTTGATCAGGGTAATCCACCGCTTCGGTGGAGAAAACACCGAAGTCTTTATATTCATAACCTTTGTCCCGTAAATACTTGGCTATCTCCTCTTTCAAATGAAAACCGGCATGATCGGCGCCTAAAGCAATCCGCATCTTCTCCCCCCCTTTCCCCTGGTCAGCGTCGCCTCCTTTCACAGCGGACGCCAGCATATCGATGAGGACCCGCAGATCCTTCTCCAGGTCGGCGGCACACTGCTGGTATACCGCCAACGGTTGTCCGAACGGATCCGGCACGTCCCATTGGTCGGGACCGGCCGGCCGATCCTTGCTGATGTACTCCCTTAAAACATAAGTACGGTCTTTGACCTCGGGGTAAATCTTCAAAATCTGGTTTTTCTGGGCGTTGGTCATCGTTAAAATCAAATCGGCCGCCGCCAACTCTTCCCGGGCCAGTTCCCGGGCCAAATGGTTGGCAAGATCCACTCCGTAGCCACGCATCGTCTCAACCGCTTCAGGTGAGGCCGGTGCGCCGGGATGGGCGTAAAGTCCGGCCGAGGAAACACGAATCCTTTCCAACTTGCCACCGCGCTCATTCAACAGTTGACGAAGCAAGGCCGCCGCCATCGGACTGCGGCAGGTATTTCCAGTACAAACAAAGAGTATATTCCGGACCATTTTCTCCTCCTGTTCTCCGTCACGACAATCATTCACCGGGATCAAAGCTGATCTTGACCAAACGGGCGGTCAAAGCCCCCACATTACTGTTGGCTTTGATCCGTAAAGGATAAACCGCTTCATCTTTGGAAAACCAGATGGTGACCTCGGAGACGGGATCGTATACCACCTCCGCCTGCTGGTAGCCGGATAAAACCCGGATTCGTTCGGTCCCCCGCAGTTGGCAGGTGACCGCTTGCGGACCGCGGCGGGTTAAATAATAAATCTGCTTCTCCCCTTGCCGCCAGGGCCGTTGCCGGAGGTAGTAGACGAGGGAAAGATTCTCCAGCAGCGGATGCTTGGCCTCGTATTGGCGGATCTCCGGTTCTTCGCCCGCAGTGGTCACCCGTTTTTCGACCGTTTCCGCTCCGAAATGAAATTCCTCCTCCCAAGAGTGGTCTTGCTCCTTAACGGTTCTGCGCAGATAAACCGGGGTGCGCGTCGCAATATCCAGGTATAAAAGGTTGTCCTCCTCATAGGTGAAGAGGAAAGCAAAGGCGGCATAACTCCGCATCCGCATCCGCACTTCCAACACCGGACGGTCCTGGTAAATCTTTTCCCGCACGATCCGGAGCGTCTGCTCGCCAACGGGCAGGCCTTTAAGAAAAACCTGGTATCCCAGGGTTTCTCCCACCACCAGCCCCTTTAACCCCTGCTCCTGGCTGTAAACCGCCGGGCGGCCCGCCAGCAGAACCACCAGGATCAGCAGGACGATCCCACAGTAACCACGGGCTTTGCTCATTTTATCTCCTCAACTTTCCCACCGGCAGCTTTATACAGACGGTTAAAGACCGCCTCCCCCACCCCCTGGCGGGGCGGAGCTACCGCATATATTTTATCCACTCCGGCCTGGTCGCAGAGTCTTAGGAGATGAAACAACCGGGCGGCCCCCTCCGTCGGGTTCGCCCGCCGACCCAAGGAGAAAAAGGTGACCCCGGTTACTGCAAAAGCCGGGTCTTGGTCCTCGTCGTAAGCAATGATCCCGATCTTTTTCCCCTGTGCCCGCGCCGCGGCGGCCCCCTCCAGGAGAAAACGGCGGACGAGCTCGGGGTCACCAGTCAACAGACGTAAAGGGGCCCGGGGGGCATAATGCCGGTACTTCATCCCGGGGGCCAACGGCCGTTCGCAATTGATCTGCGGGGGAGCCTCCACCAATTCGGGGCCAAAGACCGCTTCCAGCATCTCACGGGTGACCCCGCCGGGGCGGAGAATCCGCAGCTTCGGACCGGTCAGATCAAGCACGGTCGATTCCACCCCCACCCCGGTAGGGCCGGCATCAATAATCAACTCAATTTTGCCGTCCAAATCGGCAATCACATGGCTGCTCCTGGTAGGACTGGGCCGCCCGGAAGTATTGGCACTGGGCGCGGCGACCGGCTGCCCGGTCTGGCGCAACAACTCCTGGGCCACCGGATGGGCGGGCAAGCGCACCGCAACCGTAGGGAGACCGGCGCTGACCTCCACCGGGATCGCCTCTTTTTTCGGCAGTACCAAAGTGAGCGGGCCGGGCCAAAACCGCTGTGCCAGGATCCGGGCCGTTTCCGGTACTTCCCGGGCCAGCTCCATCAGTTGTTCCCACTGGTAAATATGGACTATCAACGGGTTGTCGCCCGGCCGCCCCTTGACGGTAAAAATCTTTTTTACACTCTCCCGGTTATAAATGACGGCCCCCAAGCCATATACTGTCTCAGTGGGGAAGGCGACCAGCCCGCCCCGGCGCAAAACCGTCGCCGCCCGGGCCAGCGCCGTCTGGTCAATCGCTTCCGGGTTAACCGTGATGATTTCTGTCTTGATCAATTCCGTCACCAGCTTCAGTTTTCACCCATGATCACCGTTTTCTGCAGAAAAACTTCTCTACCAAAGAAAAGGATTCCTCTTTTTTATCACGAAAAGATCCCCAGTAAATTCAATAAGCGAGGTTTTGTGGACGATGCAGACCAAACTCTCCAAATTACGCCGCATCCTTTATCCGTTCTGGGTGATCGCCGTCGTATATACTCTATATCTTTGCAACCAAACCCTTTTTATATTTCTCGGCCGTTTCCTCCGTCCCCTGCTGCCGGCGGTGGAGAAATTACCGGAATTAACGGGCGAGGTTGTCCGGCCAAATTTTTGGTTCCAGCTGTTTCTGGGTTTGTTCCCGCTCCTGGCCGCCTTCCATTTGGCGGAAAAATTCTTTTTTCGCCACCGTTTTCTGCCCCGGTTCTTTCCGCCCACGCCAATGGCGCACCGGGATCTTTGTTTCGGCTTCGCCCTGGGCTTTTTTCTTTTTGCCCTGCTTTTCCTGGCCTTCCTCGGCTTGGGCTGGATCCGGTTGGCCGCCGAACCGCTCCGCATTTCAGCCGATCTGTTCTGGACGACGCTGACCTTTATCGTGGCGGCCCTTTGTGAAGAGTTGTTCTACCGCGGCCTCCATTTACCGGTCTTCACCGTCCACTGGGGCCTCTCCCCGGCCATCGCTTTCTCCGCTTTTTTCTTCAGCCTCGCGCACCTGAACAACCCGCACCTTAGTTTTGGCGGTTTGTTCGCCGTTTTAATCGCCGGAGTGCTTTTTGCCCTCGCCTACCTCGAAACCGGCGCGCTTTATCTCCCAGTAGCGCTCCATTTTAGCTGGAACTTTTGGCAAAACCTCTTTGGTTTTCGGGTCAGCGGTTTCGCCTTCCCCACCCTATTCCAATTGGAGCTGACCGGTCCGCCGTTGTGGACCGGCGGGGCCTTTGGTCCTGAAGCCGGCCTGGCCGGTCTGCTTCTGCTCGGCCTGGCCACCGGCACCACGCTCCTCTATGGGAGCCACCGGCGGCGCGCCCTGGCGCGCCTGGCGCGTTCGTTCCCACCGGCCCCACCGGCGGAGAAAAACCGCCCCTAAAGGCGGTCTTTTTCCAAGCCAACCCCCATCACTTCAGATCCGGCGCCAACGTACCCCATGGGGTGTATCCTCGACCACGATCCCGGCTTCCTTTAAAGTGTCACGAATCGCGTCGGCGGTTTTAAAATCCCGGTTTTGGCGAGCCTTTTGCCGCTGCTCCACCAAGACGTTGACCTCCTCGTCACTAAGCCCCGTCGCCGCCGGTTCGGCGGCAAACCAGATCCCCAGCACGTTGCCCAACTCCTCCAGCAAGGACAAGGCCTCACCAAGCACCTTTTGCCGAGGGGCGGTCAAAACAAAGTCTTCACTTAACGCCCATTTATTGACCTCGCGTACCAGCTCATAAAGGACTCCCAGGGCCAATGCGGTATTAAAATCATCCTCCATCGCGGCGATAAACCGGTCCCGCACCGCCGCGACCAAGGCCGTCAGCGCCGCCGGCGCCTCTTCTTCCCCCGCCTGCACGGGCGTGGACAACAGATGCCGCCAGTTGGCCCGGGCCGTTTCCAAGCGGGCCAGCCCATTGGCGGCCGCCGTCAATTCTTCTTCGCCGTAACTCAAGGGGTTCCGGTAGTGGGTCCCCAGCAACCAAAAACGGACCACTTTGGGGGAGAAACGAGCGCAGGCCTCCCGGATGGTCACCACATTCCCCAGGGATTTGGACATTTTATCGCCCCGCATCGTAATAAAGGCGGTGTGGAGCCAATAGCGGACGAAGGGTTTGGTCCCACAATAGGCTTCAGCTTGGGCAATCTCGTTTTCATGGTGGGGAAAGACCAGATCCGTTCCCCCACCGTGAAAATCGAAGCCGCTCCCCAGATACTTCAGGGACATGGCCGAGCATTCAATGTGCCAGCCGGGACGGCCCGGCCCCCACGGCGAATCCCAAGCGGGCTCTCCGGCTTTCGCCGCCTTCCACAGGGCAAAATCCATCGGGTTGCGCTTCCGTTCATCCGCCTCCACCCGGGCGCCGCTTAACATCTCATCCAACGGACGGGCCGAAAGTTTGCCGTATTCCGGGTAGGCGTCCACGGCAAAATAGACGTCCCCGTCGATCTGGTAGGCATAGCCTTTTTCAATCAATCCCTGTACCATCTTGATGATCTCGGGGATATGGTCAGAGACCTTCGGATAATGGGTCGCCGGTTCCACCCCCAACGCCGCCATGTCTTCAAGGTAAATCCGGGCAAAGCGGGCAGCCAGCGCCAGGGGTTCTTCGCCGGTCTGGTGCGCATGCTTGATAATCTTGTCATCCACGTCGGTAAAGTTTTGGACCAGGGTCACCTCATACCCCCGGTAGCGCAGAAAACGCCGGATACAATCCCAGACCACCGGCGGCCGGGCATTCCCGATGTGGGCGTAATTATAAGGAGTGACCCCGCAGACATAAATACTGACTTTCCCCGGTTCGCGGGGGACAAACTCCTCCTTCTGTCTGGTCATGGTGTTATACACCATTATTGCCATCAGCACAACCTCCTTTAAGCCCGAGCTTTGCTTCGATCTGTTCGAGCCGTTTCTTCGTCTCTTCGCAAAAAGCCAGCATGGGATCGGGTAATTTCCCGTGTTCCAGGTCGGGAGGGCCGACCCGTACCCCGTCCTGCACCACCACCCGGCCGGGCACCCCGACCACCGTCGAATTGGGCGGGACCGGACGGATCACCACGGCGCCTGCCCCGATTTTGGCGTTGTCCCCCACGGTAATCGAGCCTAAAACCTTTGCGCCGGCCGCAATGATCACGTTGTTACCGATCGTGGGGTGACGCTTCCCCTTCTCTTTACCCGTTCCCCCAAGGGTGACCCCCTGGTAAATGGTGACGTTGTCGCCGATCTCCGTTGTTTCTCCAATGACGACTCCCATCCCGTGGTCAATAAAGAGGCCCTTTCCGATCTTGGCCCCCGGATGAATCTCAATCCCGGTAAAAAACCGGGCAATTTGGGAAATAAGCCGTGCGATCAGGAATAATCTATGCCGATAAAACCAGTGGGCAATCCGGTAGGCCAGCAAAGCGTGGAAACCAGGATAACAAAGGATCACTTCCCATAAACTACGGGCCGCCGGATCCCGTTCAAAGATGGCTTTAATACTTTCACGTAAATAGGTAAACATCGCGACACCCCCCTCTTATAGATAAAAAAACTTCGCCTCTCGACAGAGACGAAGTTCTCACCTCGCGGTTCCACTCTGGTTGGACCGCACCTGCGGTCCCACTCGAAGCCACGCTGTAACGGGCGTTCCCGTTAAGACCTACTCGCCCTTCGGCCCCACGGCTCCCGGGTGCATTTCATTTGTGGTTCCGGAGGAAGACTTCCAGCCGCCGGTCTCCCCTCTCTGTCCTTCCCGTCCAAACTACTCTCCCGTTCTTCGCCTTCTTATTTTTTATTAATCCGCATCTTTGCTTCGATTATAGATATGATCATGGTCGCCTGTCAAGAACCGGCGCCCAACATTAACCAATCGACCTCACTCTTTTAACCCTTTTGGTACCTCTTTGGGGGAAGCGGCCGGCGCCGGCGGCCACAACCGAAGGGGCCGCCCGGCCCGCATCGCTTGGCTTAAATTCGCGTAAACCAAGGGGTTTTCCTTAGTTAAGGCCGCAATTAAATCCTTCACCTTTTGTCGGTAGGTATACCCGTCGTAGGGACAACTCCGCGCCACCGGCCGATAAGGGATAAAGCCCAGCGCCGCTTTGATCTCCTCCTCACGGAGGTAGACCAAAGGGCGGATCACCGTAACCTGCGTCCGGTCCAGGTGGGTTTTGGGCAGAAAAGTACGGATCTGACCCGAATAAAGGATGCTCATCAAAAAGGTCTCCACCGCATCATCATGGTGGTGGGCTAAGGCAACTTTATTAAACCGGTGGGAGTTGGCAAACCGGTTCAACCGTCCGTTGCGCAGAAACGAACAGGTTGCACAAGGGTCATCCGTCGCCAAAACCGCCGGACCGATCTCCGTGGGAAGGTAATGAAAAGCCACCCCGACCCGGGCACACAACTCCCGCAAAGGAGCAGGATCGACTCGGGGTTCAAACCCTAGATCAAGGGTGAGCGCTGCGACTTCCGCCTGAATAATCCGGTACCGGGCCATTAAACCCAGGGCCCAAACCAACAACGCACTGTCTTTCCCGCCGGAAAAACCAATTAAAATCCGGTCGCCGGGTTCGATCAGGGTAAACTCACGGATCGCCCGTAAAATTTTTTGGTTATAGACCTTCGGCAGGTGCGGTTTCATTCTTCAACCGGGGCACACTGCGCACAATAACCGTAGAACTTCAAAAGATGCCCCACAATCTGGAAGCCATGCTCGGCAGCGAGCGCCTCCTGCATTTTTTCAAGAAGTTGGATGTTAACTTCGGTAATTTGCCCGCATTTCAGACAGACTAAGTGGTGACGCTGGGCTTGACTTTCCAATTCGTAACGGCATTGCCCTTCCCCACTACTTAACTGGTTGATGATCTTTTCTTTGCTCAACAGATCCAGTGTCCGGTAGACAGTGGCCATCCCGATCTCCGGATGGGACTTCCGGACCATCACGTAGATGTCCTCGGCCGTCAAATGCTGGTTGGGGTTTTCCAGAAGCGTTTTAATAACGGCTTCGCGTTGCGGGGTCAGCCGGTAGCCTTTGCGGCGTAAAGATTCACTGATTTCAGTTATTTTTTCCCTCAGACTTCTTTCCAAAGTTAATACCAACCTTTATTAACATAATAATATTATGTCATGCCCTGATGTTGAAATTAGATTATCATTTTTTTGTACTGAAATCAACACCGGAAGCAAGAAGTAATCAGATTGTAATCAATTTATAATCGAAATGGATCGAACCGCGGAAGCCCGCAGAAACCGGCAGGAAAACAAGGGTAAACCCGGAATAATCTATATTTACGCAAAAAGAACCGAAGGAGGCGATCCCTGTTGAAAGCACTCGCCCTTTTTTCGGGGGGGCTCGACAGTTTGCTGGCGATTAAACTGATCCAAGAAGCCGGAGTGGAAGTGGAGGCGGTTAACTTCCTCCAACCTTTTCTCACGCCCGCCGAAGAAGAAAAACGCCTGGCCCACCTCCAAAAACTCATTGCGCAGTTGGGAGTAAAACTGCATATTGTCCGCCTCGGCGAGGATTATCTCCGGATCCTGGAAAGCCCGAAACACGGTTACGGCAAAGCAGCCAATCCCTGTTTGGACTGTCATATCTTTTTCCTCCGCAAAGCCGGGGAGATGATGGACGCACTGGGCGCGGCGTTTTTAGTCACCGGGGAAGTTGTCGGGCAACGGCCCAAATCCCAATACCGGGGGGCCTTCCCCAAGATCGACGAGGAAACCGGGCTGGCTGGTTTGATCGTGCGCCCCCTCTCTGCCCGCCTGCTCCCTCCTACAATCCCGGAAGAAAAAGGCTGGATTTCCCTGGACCACTGCCCGTCGATCCAAGGACGGCAACGCAAAATCCAATTGGAACTGGCCGCTAAGTACGGTTTGGAGTACGAAGCGCCGGCCGGAGGTTGTCTCCTCACCAATGTGGAGTACGGCCGGAAAGTAAAAGACCTGATCAAGGCCGACGGGCACTTGACCGTTGACGGCCTCCGTTTACTGCGGATCGGCCGCCACTTTCGCTTAAGTCCGCACTTTAAAGCGATCGTCGGTCGCAACCTCCGGGAAAACCGCACCCTCTTCCGTTATTTTTATCAGCAGCGCCACACGGAAGGGGTTTATCTCCTCAAGGCTTTGGGCGCACCCGGCCCCTTAACGCTGGGTTTGGGTAAGCCCACCGCCGATGACCTGAAGACTCTGGCCCGGATCACCGCCCGTTATAGCGATCATCCCTGGACGACGCCGGTGACCGTCAAGATTTTGGCCAGTGGCCAAGAACATCACCGGACGACCGTTTCAGTGGCGAAGGAGCAAGGGGCGCTTGATCTGGAGCAGTTCCGGATCACGTGATCTTACTGTACCGTTAATTTTCCCGGGTCCGGACGGTCCCGTTCGCCGGTTCACCGCGGGCGGTTCTTCTTTTCGCAAATCTTTCCGTATAACTCTTGCCCTCGGGGGAAAAATCAATTATAATTAGTAGTAAATATTAATACCTGGTTCTAATAATTTGAAACCAGCGAAAAGAAGGGACCGAGAATGAGGAAGATCGGACTTGTCGCCGTCGGCACTTATGTGCCGGAACAAAAACTCACCAACCAAGATTTGGAGAGAATGGTTGATACCACCGATGAATGGATCACAACCCGCACCGGAATCAAAGAACGGCGGATTGCCCCCGACCAAATGCACGCCTCCGACCTGGCCGCCAAGGCCGCAGCCGAGTGTCTGGCCCAGGCACCCACTCATTACCAGCCACAGTTGCTTATCGCCGCCACCAGTACTGCGGAGAAAAATGTGCCGAACCAGGCCAGCCTCGTCGCGCAGAAATTAAACCTTTCCAACTTAGCCGCTTTTGACTTAAATGCCGCCTGTTCCGGTTTGGTTTACGCCTTGGCTGTCGGTTGGAGTTTAATGCGGACCGAAGGTTACGACCATACCTTAATCACCGCCGGGGAAAAACTCTCCCGCTTTGTCGACTATCAGGACCGCGCCACCTGTGTCCTCTTTGGCGATGCCGGTGCGGCCTTGCTCCTCAGCGCGGACGCGCCCGAACATGAGATCCTCGCCGTTGAACTGGGCGCCGACCCGAGCGGAGCCGATCTGGTCGTGATGGGCGGCCCCGGCGATGAGTATTATTTCCGCCAAGACGGGCGCAACGTCTTTAAGTTCGCCGTGGAAAAAATGGGCAGCCTGATCGACCGCTTAAAATCCCGCCTGGACCTCACGGATGATGACCGCTATTTCGTCATTCCGCATCAGGCCAACAGCAGGATATTAGAAGCCGTCGCCCGGAACAAACGCCTTCCGGAGGGACGGATCATCACGAATATCAGCAAGTACGGAAATACTTCGGCCGCCTCCATCGGGCTGGCCCTCAAAGAGGCCTGGGCCGAACAGCGCTTTGCCAAAGGGGACTACCTTTTTCTGATTGGCTTTGGGGGCGGCCTGTCCTGGGCCGCCGCCGCCATCCGGTGGTAAACACCTCTGAAAAACAAACGTCCGCAAAAGCACCGGTCAAATTTTTAATCATAACCCGCCGCCATCAGCCATAATGCTTAAAGATCCTAAAGATTAGTTTAAATTGCTGGAATGGTCGGTCGAAGATAATATATAATTAATTAGTAATTACGATTAGTTATACAATTTTTCTTTGGACCTTTTGAGCAATGGGTTGGGAAAAGCACCATATTCTGACTTGTTACGTGTTAGGAGCAGAACAAAGTTGGAGGCGGTCGGGTCATGAAAAAACTACTCTGGACAAAATTCAAAGAATCTTTTTTATCGGTCCTGCCGATTATTGTGATTGTTCTCGTTTTGGCTCTAACAATCGCCCCCATGCCCTTTTACAGTTTGGTTCTTTTTTTGGTGAGCGCAATGCTGATGATCCTTGGCATCACCCTGTTCAATCTCGGGGTTGATGTTTCTTTGATGCCCATCGGGGAGCATGTGGGCTCCGGGTTGGTAAAAAGTAAAAACTTAAAGTTAATCGTCGTTTTGACCTTTGTGATCGGCACCTTTATCAGCATTGCCGAACCGGATCTTCACGTTTTAGCCCGCCAAGTCAGCGGCATACCCGACCCCGTCATTATCTTTGCCGTTTCGGTTGGGGTCGGGCTGGCGCTGGTCGGTGCCTTTCTCCGCATCCTGTTCCAGGTCCGGCTCTCTGCCATCCTTGCCGCCTGTTATTTGCTGGCTTTTATCCTCTCGGGTTTTACCAGCAAAAACTTTCTTTCCATTGCTTGGGAAGCGGGAGCCGTCACCACCGGTCCAATTATGGTCCCCTTTGTGATGGCCCTGGGCCTTGGACTGGCCTCGGTCCGGGGTGATAAAACCACGGAAGAGGACAGCTTTGGTTTGGTCGCCTTCTGCCTATTCGGGCCCATCCTGACGATGTTAATCTTAGGCCTCTTTTTCGAACCGTCCGGCGGGAGCGTCCTGGCCATTCCCGAACTGCTTGCGCTGGGCGATATCCTCCATCTTTATCTGGCGAATTTCCCCGTTTTTTTTGGGCAAGTGGCCATTGCCCTCTTCCCGATTCTTGTGCTCTTTATCATCTTTCAGCTGGTCGCCCTGCGTCTCCGGCGAAAAACATTGCTGACCATTTTAGTCGGGACCATCTATACTTACGCGGGGCTTGTTTTGTTCCTCACCAGTGTTAATGTGGGGTTTATGCCCGCCGGATACCAACTGGGGGGCTCCTTGATCACGAATGCCCCACCCTGGGCCCTGATCCTGATTGGGTTGGTCACCGGTTATTTTGTCGTCGCCGCCGAACCGGCCGTTTTTGTGCTGAAAGAGCAGGTTGAAGACATTACCGACGGTGCCATTTCCGGGCGGGCCATGGGGGTTGCCCTCTCCATTGGGGTGGCTATCTCCGTGGGGCTCTCCATGTTCCGGATCTTAACCGAAACCTCTTTGCTCTATATCGTGATCCCCGGTTACATTATCGCCCTCCTGCTGGCGCTGGTTGTCCCGCCCCTCTTTACGGCGATTGCTTTTGACTCCGGTGCCGTTGCCTCGGGGCCATTAGCCGCCACCTTTCTCTTACCACTGGCGATTGGGGCCTGTGAAACCAGCGGGGGGAACATTTTTACGGAGGCCTTCGGCATTGTGACGCTGGTAGCACTAACGCCGGTGCTCACCATCCAGTGTTTTGGCTTGATTTACCGGATGAAAGCCAGACGGGCCGAGAAAGAGATGGAAATTCCGGTTGCCGAAGACTCGATTATTTTATATGATAATGAGGAATACGCACCCAAGCAATAAACGCGGTGAAGAAAGAAGATCCTACCGCTACAAACACGCATGTCGGTGGCCGACAATCCTTAGCGAGGGGAACAGGGGGTACGAATCAATGGCAAAAAAAATGGAGCGCAGCTTGGAAGCATTAATAACCATCGTCGATTATAGTCTAGCTCACCAGTTGAAAAAGTTATATAAGCGGGATGAGCTACCCTTTTATATCCTAAGTCACGGGTATGGCTCCGCCACTTTGGATATTTATGACCTGCTCGGCTTCGGCAGTCCCAAGAAATTAATCGCGCTCAGTATCCAAAGTACTAGTTTAACACAGCAGATCCTGGCGCGCCTCCGCGAACGGATCGATCTGTACCGGGCCGGCACGGGGATCGCCTTTACCATTCCTTTGGATAGTTCCAGCAGCATCCTTTGGCAGATCTGCCAACAGGCGGATCAGGATAATACCTATGCGGGAAGAGAGGATCAGACCATGGAAGAAAAGAAACCTTATGCTTTAATTGTCACCATTGTCGACCGCGGCCACTCCGATCTGGTGATGACCGCCGCCAAAGCGGCCGGCGCCACCGGCGGGACGCTGCTGCACGGTTTGGGGTTGGGTTCGAGAGAAGCGGAAAAATTTCTGGGCATCACGATCCAACCGGAAAAAGATGTGATCCTGATTCTGGTCCCACAAGCGAAAAAACCCCAGATCATGGAGAAAATCACCCACGACGCCGGGTTGAACACGAGCGGTCGCGGGATCTGTTTCTCGCTTCCGGTCAATGCCGCCTTGGGTCTGGTGAACCAGGATTAAGCAAAAAAGAAGCTATCCATAGGGATAGCTTCTTTTCTACTGTTCCCAACCGAACCTATAAGCCGAGTTCTGTACCGGCTACGCACGGCAGCCGGCGGTAACCATTTATCTGGGACGACAGTTACCTGCCGCCTCATGCGACCATACCCGAGGGAAGAACGGGCCATTCTTGCGTCTGCCGGGCAGACGCCCCCTCCTATTTGGTCTTGCTCCAGGTGGGGTTTGCCAAGCCGGTTAATCACTTAACCGCTGGTGCGCTCTTACCGCACCTTTTCAGCTTTGCCCTGGGCCGGTCTCCCGGTCTCCAGTCGGCGTTTCCTTTTCTGTGGCACTTTCCTTGAGGTCACCCTCACTGGACGTTATCCAGCACCCTGCCCTATGGAGCTCGGACTTTCCTCAGGCGCAGCCTTGCGGCCTGACGCCCGCGGTTACCCGGTTCGGTTGGGACCAGGATTTATAGTTTATCATAAATACGCGAAAAACGCAAATGCCAAACCCGGCCATCGCTTTTCCGGCTATGGGTGTTAATCTGGTCTTAAACCAACGCGCGGGTTTGGGACCGGCCTATATATTATTATTATATAGTATGGGTCTGGCCTTGACTCTATACGCAAAATTGTAAAAAGGTAGGGACGAAACGTGCTGACTTCTTCATTATCAACATTAACTGACCAGCCGCCAACACCGGCCAAAAACCGGCCTCGTCAGGAGTTTAACCTCGGTCTCCGCCACGGACTGCCCATCGCCCTAGGTTACCTTCCGGTCTCCTTCGCTTTCGGGCTCCTGGCGGTTAAAGGCGGTCTTCCCGCCTGGGTGGCCACGCTAATCTCGCTCACCAATCTAACCTCGGCCGGACAGTTCGCCGGGACAAACCTGATCTTGGCCGGAGCTTCCCTGCTTGAAATTACCCTAACCACCTTGGTTATTAATCTTCGCTATTTACTAATGTCCCTGTCCCTCGGGCAAAAACTAACCCCCGGCCTGACTTGGCGCCAACGGTGCCTGATGGCCTTCGGCATTACCGACGAGACCTTCACCGTCGCCGCGCTGGAAAGAACAGAAATCTCCTTTCATTATATGATCGGATTGATCCTTGGGCCCTATGCCGGTTGGGGCACCGGAACCCTCCTCGGAGGGGTCGTCTGCACACTGCTGCCCAACAACCTCCAAAACGCTCTGGGGATCACGCTGTATGCCATGTTCATTGCTTTGGTAGTACCCCCGGCCAAAAAATCCACTGCCGTCCGCTGGATCGTCGGGGTGGCAGTTGGACTCAGTTCCGCCCTCACCTGGCTTCCCGGATTGCGACAACTCTCCGCCGGTTGGCGGATCATGATCGCCACCATCATTGCTTGTCTCGGCGGCGCTTACTTCTTCCCACGGAAGGAGGTTCAATGATGGGCCGTACCTTACTGGCTGTCTTTTTAATGGCACTGGTCTCTTACCTCCCACGGGTGACACCCTTGGCTTTTTTACGTCAAAAGATCAAATCCCCTTTTCTCCAATCCTTCCTTTACTACGTACCCTACGCCGTCTTGGGAGCAATGACCTTTCCCGCCATCCTCAGCGCTACCGGGGACACGGCTTCGGCGTTAGTTGGTTTCAGCGTCGCCCTCCTCTTGGCTTTCTACGAAAAAGGGTTGATGACTGTAGCCCTCTGTGCTTCCCTGGCGGTCTACCTTTACCAGTTCCTCATGGGGTAAACCGGCTAGACAACAAAAAGGGCTCGTTGAGCCCTTTTTGTTAACCCCATTTCCCTTTCCCCATATGGGTGGCCAGCTCCGCCTTGATTGCTTGTTGCAGTTCAATCGTATAACCGATCGCTTTTTTGAAGAGGACAACACAAGCCGGATCCAGTTCATCGTCCCGGCCAATCTCGGATAGCTCCCTCACCTGTTCCAGTAAGGCGGAGACCTCCATATAAATCTGGTTGGTCTTTCGGGACCGGTCGATCAGGGCGCTTTTTTCCGCCGGCAGTTCGGCAAACTTCTCCATCGCCGCCCCGCACTTTGGGCAAGCCGCAGGCGCTTGCTCCCCATCATGGATATACCCGCAAACACCACATTGCCATTTTTTCATCTTCCGTCCTCCTTTTCTCCTTAATTTTATTCAAAGCCGTCTTGTCCGTTCATTCATTCATGACTCTTTTGCTAATGTGGTTTCATATTACTATATTTCAATAGCTACGTCAATTTGTTTTCACCAATTTCGGTTCCCATTTGTAACTTGAAGACCAAAAAAAATAAATATTTTTTTTACGTTCAGCAGGAAAATACGGATCAAGGGCGAAATCATCAATAAATACTTTTGAAAATTCTTTTCAAAACTTACATAGAAAGTTGTTAATATAAGGTAAAGGCGGGATTATGCACAGAAGCGGTCGCCGACAACAACAAAACACCTCATCCTTTTGCAAAATAAAAGAAGGATTAATGGAAAACAGTACGAACTAATTAGTTAAGTATCTTTTACGCATCATTAACATACGTTGTAAGGAATGGCTTTTGGCCCTTCTTCCTACTTCTTCGTAAAAGAAGTAACCACTACCAACAAAGCTACAGAGGGCCAATGGAGGTAGTCTGTTCATGGTAACAATCAAAGATATTGCCCGCCGTGCCGGGGTGAGTCCGAGTGTGGTCTCACGGGCTTTAAACAACAAATACGGGGTTAAAGAAAGTACCAGACAGTTAATTAAAACCATCGCCCGGGAGATGAATTATTACCCAAACGCCGCCGCCCGTCGCCTGGTGACCCGGAAGTCGGACATGATCGGCGTAATGATGGCCGACATCTCGGAACCTTTCTACACCCAGATCATCAAAGGCATGGAGTACGTGGCCAGCCAAGCCGGATATACCTTATTATTTTCCAACTCCTACGACAACCTGAAAAAAACAAACGTTTTACAAAAAATGATCATCACCGAAAACGTCGATGGTCTGGTCATTGTCGGCAGTAACCGGCAGGACACAGGTTTCACCGATCTCCTGTTGGAGAAAAAGATCCCCTTTGTTCTGATCGAACGGAATATACAGCACGAAAAGGTCAATTGCATCTGGATTGACAATAAAAAAGCCGCCTACACTGCCACAAAGTTTCTGATCGAAAAAGGGCATCGCAAAATTGCCCATATCGCCGGAAATCTGAAAAACCAGGTGGCCATCGACCGCCTGGCCGGGTATGAGGAGGCTTTGAAGGAAAGTGGCCTTCCCAAAGCGGACTGTTTGGTTTTCGAGGGTAACTTTGTTTGTGCAGACGGTTACCGTGCCATGCAAGCGATCTTAAGCATGCATCCCGACTGTACCGCGGTTTTTGTCGCCAACGATAGCATGGCTTACGGTGCTTTACAAGCCATCCACGAAGCGGGTCTTGCCGTACCGAAAGATATTGCTGTCGTCGGCTTTGATGACTTGGAATTTTCCGCGTTTACCAATCCTCCCTTGACCACCATACGGCAACCCCGTTACCAAATGGGAAAAAAATCGATGCAAATATTATCTAAAATCCTCCAAGGTAAGGAAAAAAATGGCATTAACCTTTGTCTCCCTTTTGAATTAGTCGTCCGAAATTCCGCCTAACACCAGACTGTTTTTCAGATTATCACAAACGTTTGTGAAATGCTCGTGAGTAGGGAAACAAAGGTTGATAAGGAGGTGAGGACCCGAGGGATTATTTTCCCCGCAAGGCTGTACGGACGCCTTGAACATTGATTATTAATCACTACTGATTATTTTAAGGAGGGATTGTTTTGTTCAAATCCAAAAAGGCCTTCTTGGCGCTGTTACTCGTTGTTGCCATGCTGGTAGGGATGTTTTCGGTTACCGCCGCCAGCAAAGTAAAACTGGTGGTTTGGGGTCGGGATCTGCCCGATGATGACCCGGCACACGCCTATATTAAAGCATTGATCGAAGGTTTTCAAGCGAAGAACCCCGATATCGACCTGGAATACCTGGCGTTAGGGGATCCGGGTCTGATGGATAAGACGAAAGTGGCAATGGCCAATAACCGTGACCTCCCCCATATCTTCCAAAGCTGGGGCGGTTCGGTGATGGGTGGTTACGCCGACGCGGGCCGGTTGTATGATTTGACCGCTGAATTGAAGGATATTCCGGGCAGCGCCGCCGCCCAACAGGCCATGACCTGGAAAGGCAAGATCTACGGTGTGGCCCCCTTCTTTGCCATCGCCGGCGTCTTCGTGAACGAAGACATCTTTGAAAAGTACAACCTAAAAGTGCCCACCACCATCGCGGAGATGGAAAAAGTCGCCGACACCCTTTTAGCCAACGGCATCCAACCCTTCGCCGTCGGCGCCCGGGATAAATGGCCGGTCCTGGCCATGTACATGTACTTGGTCAACCGGTTTGGCGGCATGGAAGCTTTCGATAACGCTCAAGCCAGAAAAGCCCGTTTCGATTCGGAACCCATGGTCAAAGCCGCCCAGTTGTATCAAGAATGGGCGAAGAGAGGTTACTTCGGTCCGACCCCGTTGGGTGAGGCCTATGGTGATGCCCAGCAACTTATGGCGACCGGTAAAGCAGCCATGCACGTAACCGGTTCCTGGATGTGCGCCCAGTACGGCGATCCCAGCTTTACCGACCAGAAGATCGGCTTCTATCCCTTCCCTGTCCTGGAAGGCGGCAAGGGTAAAGCCACCGACGTCATGGGCATGACCGACATCGGGTTCGCCGCCACCAGAATGGCTGCGGAGAACAAAGATGCCGTTGTTCGCTTCATGAAATATGCCATGAGCGTCGAAGCCTGCTCGGCCGAACTAGGCCGGATCTGTTCGGTTCCGGGAGTCAAGGCCCCGAACCGGCTGACCGAGATGGCGTCCGCGGTCTTTGCCAAAGCCGAGGCCATCCAGTTCTGGTGGGATCAGGACCTCGCTCCGTCGATTACTTCGCCGCTCAACGACACCCTGCAGCAGTTCTTACTGCCCAACAGCAACGTGAAACAGCTCTTAACCAACTACGAAATGATCGTCGAAGAGTTCGTCGGTCCGGCCCGGTAAGACCGGAAAAGTAAGACAAGCGGGGGTGCGAAGGGTCTTCCGCCCCCGCTTGTCTTTGCCGAACTCCACTTTCATCTTTCCCGTGACGTCTGATGTGCGTGGGTCCAGGTTCGGCCCTGGTCAACTTTGTCCAGCTTAAATCGAATTTATCTTGATTTGGAGGTGTTTTTGGTGCACAAAAACGCCAAAACTTTTGCGATAATGCCTGGCAAAAACAGGAGCAAGAAGAAGCGGGACTGGAATGAGCTGATCTTCAAAACACTCCTCCTCACCCCGGCCGTCTTGTTCCTGGTCGTTTTTATGTATTATCCGATCGAAGAAACCTTTCGCCTCTCCATGACGCGTTCGACCGGTCTGGGCCCGACCGTCTTTGTTGGTTTCCAGAATTACGTCCGGCTCTTTCAGAACGAAGAGTTTCTGATGGGTTTAAAAAACGTCCTCCGGTGGGCTTTTTGGAGTGTCGTGATCCAAATTCCCTTCTCCTTTTTCATCGCCTTCAGCTTATCGGTCTTTAAAAACCGCATCACCAAACCGCTAAGGGTCATCTATTACTTGGCAAACGTGCTGCCCTCGGCGATCACCGCCATGCTCGGTCGTTTCGTCTTTGCTCCCCGCCATGGGGTCATTCCTTCGCTGGCCAACAAGTTTAACTGGCAGTGGCTGGCGCGGATTGACTTTTTAGGCGATCCGAAACTGGCCTTCTGGTCAATCTTTGCCGTTGCCACTTGGGCCTATTGCGGATTTTACGTGATCTATTTGATGGCGAACATTGAACAGATTCCTAAGGATATTCGGGAAAGCGCCCAACTGGACGGGGCCACACCATGGCAATACGCCCGGTATATCGTGATCCCGATGACCTCCTATGCCATCCGGATTGTCTCTATCTTATGCATCGTCGGTAGTATGAAAATCTTTGACCTGCCTTGGCTGATGACAACCGGCGGACCGGGTTACGCCACGTCCACCCTGGGGATTGTGCTCTATAAAAGCGGCTTTGTCAACTGGCAATATGGTCGGGCCGCCGCCGTCGGGGTGGTCATCTTCCTGCTCTCTCTGTTCTTCACCATCATCCAATTTTCCTTACAGAGAAAGGAAAGTGATCTGTGATGAGAAATCAACCGACTATCTCCGTTCCGCTGGGAAGAGCCTATCCGGTCCGGTCCAAATTAACGGAGATCGTAGTCACCGCAATCCTGATTTTACTGGCTTTGGCCGTAATTTTGCCGTTGGTCCTCCCTTTCTTATTCGTCTTCAAGACCCGCCTCGAGTACAACTACAATCCTTGGGGTTGGCCGACGGAAATTCGCTGGATTAACTTTATCGAGGCCTGGCGGGCCATCCGGATTGGAGAAGGGCTTTTAAACACCTTTTACGTTTGTTTGGGCGCCATTGCCTGTACCGTACCGACCGCAGCCATGGCCGGGTACATCTTTGCCCGGTACCGCACTAAAGTGACGGAGGTACTCTTTTACTTCGTTCTCGCCGGTTATTTTGTCCCGGTCCAGATGGTTTTAATTCCGCTTTATCAATTATGCGGACTATTGAATATCACCGACACCCTTCCCGGGCTGTTTTTGCCGATGACCGCCTTTGGGATCCCGTTTTGGACCATCATCTACCGCTCCTTTTTCACCGGCTTACCGAATGAACTGGCCGAAGCGGCCCGGATTGACGGTGCCGGCCATGCCAACATCTTTTTCCGGATTATGTTACCCCTCGCCAAACCAGCCACCGTCCTGGCCACCCTGCTTGTGTTTATGGGGGCCTGGAGCGATTACTTGCTGAGCTTAATCATGATCAACAGTGCCAAGAACTACACGATGCAGTTACGGATCGCATCGTTTATGAACCAATACGGTGTGGACCACATGCCCCGTTATGCTGCGGCCACCATTATTGCCGCCGCCCCCACCGTCATCTTGTATATCATCGGTCACCGGTGGATTATCCAGGGCACCCTGGCGGGCGCACTGAAGGGGTAATCTTGTACGACAAGGAGGCTTTTCCATGGCAAAAAAAGATGCATCGTTGCCCATTTACAAAGACCCTAACCGGACCTTGGACGAACGCGTGGACGATCTCCTCTCCCGGTTGACCCTGGAAGAAAAGATCAGCCAGATGCTTTACTTTTCCTCCGCCCTGAGCAGTGTGGGTATACCGGAGTATAATTGGTGGAACGAATGCTTGCACGGGGTCGCCCGCGCCGGGGTGGCGACTGTCTTTCCACAAGCCATCGGCATGGCCGCCTCATTCAACCAGGATTTACTGTACAAAGTGGCCTCCGTCATCGCCGATGAGGCCCGGGCCAAACACCATGAGTTTGCCCGACAAGGCGACCGGGGGATTTATAAGGGATTAACCTTCTGGTCTCCAAACATCAACATCTTCCGGGATCCGCGGTGGGGACGGGGACAGGAGACCTACGGTGAGGATCCATATCTCACCGGTCGCCTGGGCGTCGCCTTCATCCGCGGTCTACAGGGCGATCACCCCAAGTATTTGAAGGTCGCGGCCTGCGCCAAACACTTTGCGGTTCACAGTGGACCGGAGACCCTGCGCCACGAGTTTAACGCCGTGGTTGGACCCAAAGACCTCCGGGAGACTTATCTGCCCGCCTTCCGTGACGCCGTCGTCGAGGCAAAAGTCGAAGCGGTCATGGGCGCCTATAACCGGGTCAACGGTGAACCCGCTTGTGCCTCGCCAACGCTCCTGCAGAAGATCCTCAGGGAAGAATGGGGCTTTACCGGGCATGTGGTCTCCGACTGCGGGGCCATTCAGGACATTCATGAACACCACAAATGCACCTCCTCGCCGGAAGAATCAGCGGCCCTGGCGGTGAACAACGGTTGCGATCTCAATTGCGGACGGGTTTTTACGGCGCTGCAAAAAGCCGTCGAACGGGGATTAATTACCGAAGAAACAATTGACCAGGCGGTACGGCGGCTCTTTAAGACCCGGTTTAAACTGGGCATGTTCGATCCACCGGAGCTTGTCCCCTATACGAATATCCCTTATGAAGTCAATGCTTGTCCGGAACACCGCCAGTTGGCTTTACAAGCGGCCCGCGAATCAATGGTCTTGTTGAAAAATGAAAACAATTTGCTCCCGTTGGACCGGAAAAAAATCAAAAAGATCGCGGTCATCGGGCCAAATGCCGATTCCAAAGATGTTCTCCTCGGAAATTACTTTGGTGTTCCGGCCCAGTATGTTACGCCCCTCGCCGGGATCCGGGCCCACGTCGGTCCGGAAGTACAGGTGATCTATGCCCCCGGTTGTGACCTGGTAACCACGGAACCTGGTTTTTGGGGTGAAGCGCCCACCAGCGGGTTTGCCGAGGCCTTGGCCGCCGCCGAGCGGGCGGATGTGGCCATCCTCTGCCTGGGTCTATCCCCGAAACTGGAGGGTGAAGAAGGGGAAGTCGCCAACTCCGACGGCGGCGGCGACCGGAACCGCCTGGAGTTGCCGGGCATGCAGGAAGAACTGCTCAAAGCCGTGTCCACACTGGGCAAACCCATTGTTTTAGTTCTCTTCAACGGCAGTCCGGTCGCCATTAACTGGGCCCAGGAGAATATCCCGGCCATCATTGAGGCATGGTATCCCGGGGAGGAAGGCGGCACCGCCCTCGCCGAAGTGATCTTTGGCGACTATAATCCGGGTGGCCGGTTACCGGTGACTTTTGTCAAGTCCCTTGACCAACTCCCGCCCTTTACCGATTATAGCATGCAGGGTCGCACCTACCGCTATATGCAGGAAGAACCCTTATACCCCTTTGGCTATGGCCTTAGTTATACAACCTTTACCTACCGTAACCTGACGCTTGACAAGACCGCGTTTGCCATCGGTCAGGACCAAGAGATCAAAATCACCGTGGAGGTGGAAAATACCGGACCCGTTGCCGGCGATGAAGTGGCCCAGCTTTATCTGAAACACCTTGACGCCAAGGTGGTCACCCCCAACTACGAGCTGCAGGGCTTTAAACGCTTGTCCCTGGCTCCCGGTGAAAAACAGACCGTCGCGTTCATCCTCCACCCCCGGCAACTGGCGGTGGTTGATGAGACCGGCACCTTCCGGTTGGAACCCGGTACGATCCGCTTATACGTCGGGGGACGGCAACCGGATCCCCGCAGCCGCGCTTTAACCGGAACCGAGGTTTTAGAAGCGACGTTGGTCCTGTCCGGGCCCGGCCAACCGTTAGCCCCTTAAGCACAAGTTGAAAAGCGTAATAACCGGCTCTTATGGAGAGAGCCCAGAGAAAGGAGGCTTTGCCTCCTTTCTTTAGAATAACCTTCTTCCCCGGCAGAGCCGTCGGCGCCGGCGCGTACGACGCGTACGGTAGGGACACTCCGCCCACGGCACCTGGGGACTGGCGTAAACAAAGGACCCCAGGTAATAGGGCTCCGGCATTGGTACCCCGGCTACACTGGGATAGCGTTCTTGCACCCGCGGCGGGCAGGGAATCGGATCCACAGGCTTTTCCGGTGCCGGGTGGAACCGCTCCTCTTCCCGCGGTGGACAAGGCGCTGGCGGTGGCGGCGGGCAAGGCTGTACCATGGGCAACGGTACACAGAGCATTTCCCCGGCTTGGAGCCGGTTGGGGTCGGAGATCTGTGGGTTGAGGGCCAAAAGCGCCTCGACGGTAACCCCCAGCCTCTGGGCAATGCTGAAGAGCGTGTCCCCGAGGGTCACCAGATAAGTCAGACCGGTCGGGCATGCCGGGGACGGCGGCGGTACCGGCGGTAAACAGATCACTTGTCCCGGAAAGATCACATCCGGGTTGGTGATTTGCGGGTTAGCGGCCAGGAGTGCTTCTAAGGTTACACCAAAGCGCTGTGCAATAAAAAACAGCGTATCACCGGCAACCACCGTGTATAATTGTCCGTGGGGACAAAAAGGCGGCACCAGAGGAGGATGGTGGCCTTCTCCTTCTATTCCGTCCTTGACATACATACTTCTCCCTCCTTACTGCGAAACAAAATCTTGACCACAAAGCTTTCTTCTACCTTCCCATGATGATTACAGTATCTTCAACCGTTTTCAATTTAGCATATTCGGCGGGCAAACTATTTGTCCCCGGGCAGAAGGTACAAGTAACAAGCGCCTGTGACTGTGTTATAATAGAAACGATTACGCATTTTAGGAGGTCGCTCATGTCCCAACCACCTCCCCTCCGGATCAACATCCGCCGCGCGTGGCGGGGCCGGACCATCGAATCCGTACTCCGTCAGGAGTTTTCCTTCTCCCGCCGGCAAATTATTGCCCTGAAAAAATGGAACGGGATCATTTTAAATGGTGTTCCCGTCTACGCGAAAACCCGCCTGCGGGGAGGCGAAGAGCTTCTCGTCCGGTTTCCGCCTCCGAGTCCCCAGAAGATCAACCCGGAAAAGATTGACGTGGAGATTATTTATGAAGATCCCGATCTGATCGTGGTGAATAAACCCGCCGGAATGCTGGTCCATCCCGTCCGTTTTCACCGTTCCGGAACTTTGGCCAATGCCTTAACTTACCACTGGCAGAAAACGGGGTCTGCTGCTGCTTTCCATCCGGTGCACCGTTTGGACCAACAAACCTCCGGTTTACTTTTGATCGCAAAAAGTCCCTGGTCCCAGCAACAACTTTCTTTGCAGTTGCAGAACGGAACAATCAACCGGTTGTACCTGGCGGTCACCGACGGGGTTCCCCCGCTTTCCCACGGCCTGATCGCCGCCCCCATCAAAAAAAGCGCCACGGGAGTCAAACGGTTCATCGCGCCGGACGGCCAACCCGCCCGGACGCGTTTCCGGACGCTTCAGCGCTCGGACCGAGCCGCGCTTCACCTGGTCAAGCTCATCACAGGGCGCACCCATCAGATCCGGGTTCACTTTGCGCATCTGGGGGCCCCTCTATGGGGCGATTTCCTCTACGGACAGCCCGACCCGGAATTTCCCCGTCCGGCGCTCCACGCGTTCATCCTTAGTTTCATTCATCCCCGTCACCAACGGCGGATCAAGTTCCGCGCTCCGTTGCCGCCGGATCTCGAAGTATTACTGCCTCAACTTGGGCTTTTCGGGTTTGAAAATTGATGGCCAATTTCTTTTTTCATATCGTAACATCACTTTTGACAGGATTGCTACTGTATAAAGAAGAAATAATAATTTTGGGTTCTTACTCAAAAAAACAGGAAAGGAGTTTACGCCATGATTACCACAATTGCCAATACGATTCGAGGTTTAGCCGCTGATATGGTTGAAAAAGCTAATTCCGGCCACCCCGGCATGCCCCTGGGTACGGCGGATCTGGCCGCTGTTCTCTATACCGAAGCCTTAAAGCATGATCCGACCAAACCCGAGTGGGCGGACCGTGACCGTTTTGTTCTCTCCGCCGGACATGGTTCCGCCCTCCTCTATAGCTTGTTACATTTGACCGGCTACCCCCTGCCGATGGAAGAACTGAAACGTTTCCGTCAATTAAACTCCAAAACCGCTGGTCATCCCGAATTCTGGGAAGTTCCCGGCATCGAAACCACCACCGGACCCTTGGGGCAAGGCCTCGCCAACGCTGTAGGAATGGCTTTGGCCGAAAGAATGTTAGCCGCCCGTTTCAACCGGCCCGGACATGAGATCATCGACCATTATACCTACGTGATCGCCGGCGACGGCTGTTTGATGGAAGGAGTGGCAGCCGAAGCCTGCTCCCTGGCGGGCGACCTGAAACTGGGCAAACTAATCGTTTTTTATGATGACAATGCGATCACAATTGAGGGCTCGACTGACCTGGCCTTCCGTGAAGATGTAGCCAAACGGTTTGAAGCTTACGGTTGGCAGGTTTTGCGCATTAATGGTCACGATCCGGACCAGATCCGCAAGGCCATTGCCGAAGCCAAAGCCGATCTGGACCGCCCAAGCTTAATCATGGCCAAAACTGAAATTGGTTACGGTAGCCCCCTCGCGGGTGATCCCAAGGTCCACGGTGCACCCTTGGGGAAAGAAAACGTGGTCGCTCTCAAAAAGAACCTGGGGCTGCCGGAAGAAGAATTTTATATTCCCCCGGAAGTACAGCGTTTCTTCCAAGAAAAACAGACCGTCTGGACCAAACAACGTCAGGAATGGGAGAACCGCTTTGCGGCCTGGGCCGCCGCGCACCCCGAATTAAAGGCGGAGTGGGACCGGATTATGCGGCAGGAACTCCCCGCCGATCTAGAATCCCATCTGCCCAAGTTTGAAGTGGGGACTTCTTTTGCCACCCGCGAAGCCGGGGGTAAAGTTCTAAACGCTTTAGCCGCGAAACTACCCGAACTGGTTGGTGGCTCGGCCGACTTGGCTCCGTCCACCAAAACTTATCTCAACGGGGCGGGCGATGTCAGCGGTGAGGATTACAGCGGGCGAAACCTCCGGTTTGGTGTCCGCGAACACGGAATGGGCGCCATCATAAATGGAATAGCTCTCCAT
This sequence comes from Bacillota bacterium, assembly GCA_012727425.1. Taxonomy (GTDB): domain Bacteria; phylum Bacillota; class UBA4882; order UBA10575; family UBA10575; genus Capillibacterium. The sequence goes on along the minus strand of JAAYHQ010000079.1, from coordinate 47,445 downwards.
GGTGGGTTCCGGGTTTATGGTTCAACCTTCTTTGTGTTCTCCGACTACATGCGACCGACAATCCGTTTGGCTGCCCTCATGAAACAGCCGGTCATTTTTGTCTTTACCCACGACTCTTTCTATGTGGGTGAAGACGGACCCACCCACCAACCGGTGGAACATGCCGAAGCGCTACGGATCATTCCTGGACTCCGCACCATCCGCCCGGCCGACGCCAATGAAACGGCCTGGGCCTGGTTGCTGGCCTTGCAGCGGACCGATGGTCCGACCGCCCTACTCTTGACCCGGCAAAATGTACCCACTTTGGCCGGAACTAATCTGGACGGGTTTAAACGGGGCGGTTACATCATCAGCGAACCGGAGGACGGGGCCGACCTGGTCATCATCGCTACCGGCAGCGAAGTCGCCCTGGCGCTGGCCGCTGCGGAAAAATTAGCCGCCGCCGGGAAAAAGGCCCGGGTGGTCTCCATGCCTTGTCGCGAACTCTTTATGGCCCAGGAAGCATCCTACATCAATCGCGTGCTCGGCACTGATCTGCCCCGGGTGACGATTGAAGCCGGGGTAGGTTGTGGTTGGTTTCAACTGACCGGCCCCACCGGCCTGGTGATCTCCATTGACCGTTTTGGCGCCAGCGCCCCGGCGGGTGACTTGCAAAAACTCTTCGGCTTTACCCCGGAGGCCGTCGCCGCACGGATCAAAGAGCATTTTGGCTGGTAAATTAAGGTACAAGAAAAGAACCTGGGCTTTCCCCCAGGTTCTTTTTTCGCCTTCTTCCCACTGCATAAGAGAGCGACTTATTGTACCGGTACAGGACCGGCAATAAGACTTGCCCTTTCGTGTTCAACGCAGGAACGTCTGAGAAGAGGACGGTGTACAACCATGAAGAAACAAACTACGCTTTTTGACCTGTTTTTCACCTTCTTTAGAATTGGTGCCTTTACCATCGGCGGTGGTTACGCCATGGTTCCCCTGATCCAAAAAGAGGTCATCGAGCACCGGCAATGGCTGGACACGGAGGAGTTCACCACGTTATTGGCCATTGCCGAGATGACACCGGGGCCGATCGCCGTCAACACCGCCACCTTTGTCGGGTACTGGACCAGCGGCGTTCGCGGCGCAGTGGCCGCGACCCTGGGGGTTGTCCTCCCCTCCTTCTTCATCATCTTGAGCATCGCTATTTTTCTGCCCTGGATTACCCGTTACCCAGTAGCCGAACGGATATTTTACGGTGTCCGGCCGGCGGTCGTCGCTTTAATCGGCTATGCCATTTACAATCTAGGCCGTAAGGTATTGACCAACTCCTTCGCCGTTTGGGTTGCCCTCGGTGTCTTCCTGGTGCAACTCTTATTGAAGATTCCGCCCATTCCTGCGCTTCTCCTGGCGGCCGGGGCGGGAATCCTTTATTCCCGTCCCCTGGAACACAAGCGAAAACCGGAAGATTGAGCTGATGTCCCGACAATAAATCCAACGCCCGGGGGCCGATCAGCCCGGAAACTGTCGAAGCCGGTCATGCGCAGCTCGCCGCTGTCCCCGGAAGAATGAAACCAACATCCCGGAAGGAGCGATCTCCACCATGAAACTCTTGGTTGACCTGTTTTTCACCTTTTTCAAGATTGGGGCGTTTACCTTCGGTGGCGGTTACGCCATGCTCCCACTGATTCAGGACGCCGTGATCTATAAACACGGCTGGTTAACACAGCAAGAATTCCTGGAAGTCATTGCCATCGCCGAGATGACACCGGGTCCGATTGCCGTCAACACCGCCACCTTTGTCGGTTACCGCACGGCGGGCCTTTTGGGGTCCACGTTTGCCACTTTAGGCGTGGTCCTCCCTTCTTTTTTGATCATTCTCGTAATCGCCCGTTTTTTCGGTGGTTTGACGGACTTACCCTGGGCGAAAGGCTTTTTTACCGGCGTGAAGCCGGCGGTCATCGGTCTCATTGGCTTTGCCCTTTGGCGTCTAGGCAGCGCGGCATTGATCGATTACAGATCCATTCTCATCTTTCTCGGTGCCCTCTTCATGTTAATTAAATGGCGTCTCCACCCGATTCCAGTTATTTTCTTATCCGCCCTTTGTGGTCTCCTCCTCGCCTGAACGAAAAAATCCCCTCAACGAGGGGAAGAGAGGAATATATATAAAAAGGAGGTGATATAAGGGATAACGTTTTCTATCCTTGTTTGTTCCCATCACTGAAAAAAATAGCGCCGTTCGGCGCTGTTTCTTTTCCGGCCTTAGAACCTAAGACCGGCTCAAGTTTAAAGCTCCACATCGTCAGCGGGTATAAAGCCCCCGCTTACTCGGCCATTACGGGTTATGTGGACAAACCCCGTGTTATAAATTAAGGAGGAAAATGAAAAAAGGTTGTTTGTTTGTCTGTCTTTATTGTAGCAAGACACAGTTAATTTCACTTTGCCCGGAAGCAACAAAAAGGTAAAAAAAAACAACCCCGTACGGGGTTATCCTTTGATGTCATTGATTATCGCTTGGACTGCTTGTTCAAGACTGCTAAAATTCAAAGCTTTATAAAACTCATCCAACTCAGCATCAGAAAAACGTTCCTTGAGTTTGGCGATCACTTCAGCCGCCGACAGGGAAGTACCCTGGGCTTCCAGGATTTCGCCAATCGCCGAAGATATCGCATGGTTCATCAGCACAACGTCTCCTTTCCTACGGTTAATTGCGAGTACTGCCTGCCAGTTAACGGTGACACCGGTAGATCTTTTGGTGGTAATCTTGTTTATCTTTTCTTTCTCAAAGCCCTGGTGGCTTTACCTAGTTGCACGTTTTAATGGTGGAGGCGGGGGGAATCGAACCCCCGTCCGAAAAGATGACCACAGGAGTCTCTCCGGGTGCAGTCCGTATTTTATTTTCGCCGTGGTCCCGTCTACGGACAAACTGGACTACGACTATCTCGATGGTCTTAGCACCGGCCTCCGAGAATTGGCCGGTGAGCAACCTGGTTTAAGTGACGCCCGTGCCGGACTCCCAGGTTAAGTCCGGATTGGACGGCTGCTTTAAATTAAGCAGCTAAAGCGAGATTGTTATCGGCACTTATTGTGCTTGCTGCAGTTTAACGAGGCCACAGCACCTCGACCCGCTACCCCTGTCATCATACTCCCCGTCGAAACCAGTCGCCCCCAGTGGGTTATTGGTCTCTCCTTAATTATACCGCAAGACACTGGGTTTTGGCAAATCGCCTTGCGGCCGCATAACCGCCAAGACCCCTAATATTCAGGTTTTCCCTTTAACGCTCTGGCCATTTCCCGTGCCGCATCCCGCTTGGCAAGGTCATGGCGTTTATCGTAGAGTTTCTTACCTTTGGCCAACGCCAACTCGACCTTAACCCGGTTCTTACGGTCAAAATACATGCTGAGCGGGACCAAAGTATAACCCTTTTCTTTAATTTTCGCCGCTAATTTTCGAATCTCCGCCTTATGCAAAAGCAGTTTGCGGGGACGCAAAGGATCATGGTTAAACCGGTTCCCATATTCATATGGGCTGATATGACAGTTGTAAAGAAAGACTTCCTCCGCTTTAATCTGTGCATAACTGTCATTAAGGTTTCCCTTCCCAAGTCGTAACGCCTTCACCTCGGTCCCCGTTAAAACTATTCCTGCTTCGATCGTCTCCTCAATAAAGTATTCGTGTCGGGCCCGACGATTGGTGGCAATTTTCCTGATCTCCAAAAGTGCCAACTCCTCAAAGTCGTCATCTTACATTATATCCGGGTCCGTCGCAGATGTCAAGAAATAGGAGTTGTTTACGAAATCAGGGCCATCGTGTCCCTAGCAATCACCAATTCCTCATTGGTCGGGATCAGTAAGACCTTAACTTTTGACTCGGGCAGGCTTAAAATGGCTTCTTCCCCACGCAGCTGCTGATTTTTGGCATAATCCAGTTTAACCCCGAGGAACTCCAGTTCCCGGCAGATGTCGGCCCGGGTTTGCCAGTCGTTTTCACCAATTCCGGCGGTAAAGACCAGCACGTCAAGGCCTTTTAAAGCCACCATGTAAGCCCCGATGTACTTGGTGATCCGATAAATAAACAGATCGTAAGCTTCCTGGGCGCGCGGATTACCTGCTTTGCGTTCCCGCTGAATATCACGCATATCCGAGTACCCGGTCATCCCCACAAAGCCACTTTTCTTGTTCAAAAACTCATCGGCCTCTTCCGGAGTCAGGTTTAACTTGCTCCCGATGAACGGTACGATGGCCGGATCAAGGTCACCGGATCTGGTCCCCATCACCAAGCCCTCAAGGGGCGTTAAACCCATCGACGTATCAATAACTTTCCCCCCATCAATGGCGGCAAGGCTACTCCCGTTGCCGAGATGGGCGGTGATCATCTTTAAACTATCCAAGGGGCACCCCAGCAACTTCGCCGCTTGGGCTGACACATAGCGGTGGGAAGTACCGTGGAAGCCATACCGACGCACCCGGTGTTTTTCATATATTTCATAAGGAAGAGCGTAGAGATAAGCCTTCTTCGGCATCGTTTGGTGGAAAGAGGTATCGAAGACCGCAACTTGGGGAACGCCGGGCATTAATTCAGCACACGCCTTGATTCCCATCAGGTTGGCCGGCATGTGTAAGGGACCCAGCTCAATCAATTCCTCCATCTTCCGTATTTCCTCGGACGTTACCAGGATTGATTCCTTAAAGTACTCACCACCATGCAGAACTCGGTGTCCGACACCGTCGATCTCCTTGAGGTCACTCAGTACACCCCACTGCTCATCGGTGAGCAGATCTAAAACCAGCTGTAAACCCTGTTGGTGGTTGGAGATCTCCTTTTCTGCCTCGTATTTCCCTTTACCTTGAACATGGTGGGTGATCTTGCCCAGTCCGCCCGGCATCCCGATCCTTTCAACCAATCCGAAGGCTAATACTTCCTCTTTTGCGGCGGAAAAAAGTTTATACTTCAGCGAAGAGCTACCACTGTTGAGCACCAATATATTCATCGTACGCATCCCCTTTCTTGATTATTTCTCCTTTCAGCACCGGAAAACTGAGCGAAAATCACCTTTGCTTTAACCATCACCTCCTATTGTTGTGCCGTTGAACCACAGGCATAAGAGGAAGCCAGTATAACACTGGCTTCGCTTTTTAGACCTCATTGCTTTTCCTTAACCTTCCTCATCTTCGGACAACTGCCGTTTATGGCTTGTCCGCTCCAGAGTCTGGGTGTTAATCTTAAAGACTTCGCACTGGTGGCACGTGGCACGTTTCTCCTCCACCGACCCGGCGGGAATGCCACAACGCTGTAAGGTGTTGGGAATCAACCAGCATTTTTCCTCTTTCGATTGGTAGGCCGGGCAATCAACCCAGTTACAATCATGGACCCGCCAGCAACGTTGGAAGTCGGAACTGACCTTAAACCGGCCCACCATCGAAGTTAAGTGCTCCGCCATCTCCACCAAAGCGCTGGAGGATTTGGCCAACTGTTCCATAACGGCCCTTTGTTGTTCGGTCGCGGAGGCCACCAGTTGGGCCGCGTTGGCGTTCCGCTGGGCAATCTCCTCCATACCCGTCATCGTGCTGGTCATCTCTTCACTACTGGCCGCCTGTTCCTGTGAAGCGGCGGCAATCTCCTGGATCGTCTGGACGGTTTCGGTAACGGCGTTCACAATTTCAGTGAAGGCTTCATTGGCCTGAATAGCTAAAGCGGCGCCTTCATCAACGACGTTTTTCCCCAGCTCCATGGCCGCAACGGCCGCTTGGGTTTCTTTCTGAATCTCATCGATCATTTCCACAATTTGGCCGGTTGATTGGGTGGTTTGCTCAGCCAGCGCCCGAACTTCATCAGCCACCACAGAGAAACCGCGTCCGTGCTCCCCGGCCCGGGCCGCTTCAATGGCGGCATTCAAAGCCAGAAGGTTGGTTTGGCGGGAGATCCCCCGGATCACGTCGGTAATCTTCCCGATCTCCTGCGAACGCTGTCCGAGACGGCGAACGGTATCGGCCGATGAGTCAACCGTCTCTTTGAGTTGGAGAATTTTGGCCCGTACGGTCTGAATGATTTCACCGCCGGCTTTCGCCCGCTCGGAAGCTTTACTTGAAAAGGAAGCCGCTTTTTGTGATTCAGCGGCCACTTCTTGAGCGGTTGACGCCATCTGTTGAGCGGCCAGGGATGATTGTTTCACATGGTGGGACTGTTCTTCGGTCCCCTGCGCAATGACGTCGATTGAGCGCGTCACTTCTTGCGAGGAAAGATTCGCCTGTTCCGCCATGGTCGACATATCATGAGCCGCCAACGTTAATTTCTCCGCCGCTTCCAAGTTTTCTTGGAGAATACGACGGAGGTTTTCAAGCATACGGTTGATATTATGACCGAGAACAGCAAACTCGTCACGGGTCAGAACCTCGACTTCATTACTCAAGTTGTTCTCGGCGACTTCCTCGGCGACTTTGTTGATCTGATAAATTGGTTTAAGTACCCCTTGGTTAAAAAACCCTTCTGCTAATTTATAGTACCCCACAACCATCAGCAAATTGAGGAGAATACGAAAAAAGATGCTGGAGATTAGATTTCCCAAGAGATTACTGAGCAGAAGCACTATAACCAACGATGGAATAAGCCAAAGTAATAGGCGTCTTTTTATACTAATAAATTCCAAAAGGAACCCCTCCCTGTGGCCTAAATACTCTCCCGGAACTATGTTTGTATTCTACGTCGGGGTAGTTTTATCCTGCTTCCTCCGCGTGGAAAGTGGATGAAACCACCATTGGCAATGGTCTTCATTGCCCTCAACAACCACCATTTCCGTTTAACGCCTTATTTCTCGGGCAAAGATCCCGATTGGAACTACCGTTGGGACACGAAAAAACTCCCCTTCGGGAGTTAAACCAGGTTGGCAATGATCGCCAACAGGAAAAAAGCCACCCCTAATCCGGCCGTTATTTTGGTCAGGAGTGCTTCCAACCCTTTGTTTTTACCAAAAAACCGGGAGGACCCGCCACCCAATGCCCCCAAACCCTCTTCTTTGCTCGGCAGAATCGTAATTAGGACAATCAAAGCCAAGGAAACAATCAATAAAAGGACCGAAAAGATATTCACATCTTCACCCCCTGCTGGGTTGCTGTTCTTATTGTATCAAAGTTGTCCACCCTTAACAAGGGCTGTGGGCGATTTTTGTCATGCCGCTTTTTAAGCCGTACGGAAGGTTGGTCCAGTCAACCTTCCGTACCATCTCCGTCCCACCGTTTCCGTTTATTTCTTCAAGTTGTAGAAAGCGGCCATTCCGCTGTAGACCGCCCGGTCACCCAGGAGATCTTCGATCCGCAGCAACTGGTTGTATTTGGCCACCCGGTCGGTCCGAGAAGGAGCCCCGGTTTTAATCTGCCCTGCATTGGTGGCTACGGCAATATCGGCAATGGTCGTATCCTCCGTTTCGCCCGAACGGTGGGAAATAACCGCCGTGTAACCAGCTTTCTTCGCCATTTCGATCGCGTCCAGGGTCTCGGTGAGCGTCCCGATCTGGTTGACTTTGATCAAAATCGAATTGGCCACGCCCAGTTCGATTCCTTTCGCCAACCGCTCGGTGTTGGTCACAAACAGGTCATCACCGACCAGTTGCACTTTCCCCTTCAGCCGTTCGGTCAGCATGGCCCAGCCTTCCCAATCCTCTTCGGCCATCCCGTCCTCGATGGAGATGATGGGGTAGTTGTTCACCAAATCAACCCAAAACTCCACCATTTCTTCGCGGGTCTTCAGCAGATCCGATTTCCAGAAATAGTACTTGCCCTCTTCGCCTTTCTCCTTCGCCGCTTCCCATAACTCAGTCGAAGCCGGATCCATCGCGAACATTACCTCTTTCCCTGGGGTTAACCCGGCTTTAGTGATCGCTTCCATGATCACATCAAGGGCTTCCTGGTTACTCTTAAGGTTGGGGGCATAACCGCCTTCATCCCCCACCGCTGTCGAGTACCCTTTGGCCTTCAAAACCGCTTTTAAGGCATGGAAGATTTCGGCTCCCCACTGTAGCGCCTGGGAGAAGCTTTCCGCACCGACGGGCATGACCATAAACTCCTGCAGGTCGACACTGTTGTCGGCATGCTTCCCGCCGTTAAGAATGTTCATCATCGGCACCGGAAGCTCTTTGGCATTGACCCCGCCGAGGTAACGGAAGAGGGGAATCTCCAGCGCATTGGCGGCTGCTTTGGCCACCGCCAACGAAACGCCTAAAATGGCGTTGGCCCCTAATTTCCCCTTGTTCGGGGTCCCATCCAGGTCGATCATCAACTGGTCGATCTCGGTCTGGTCCAAAGCATCCATACCGATCACTTCGCCGGCAATCTCTTCGTTAACGTTGTTAACCGCGGTCTGGACGCCTTTACCCAAGTAACGGTTTTTATCCCCATCCCTTAGCTCAACGGCCTCAAACGCGCCGGTCGAAGCACCGGACGGGACCGCGGCCCGGCCGACGGCACCGCCCGCCAAGGCAACTTCCACTTCAACCGTGGGGTTCCCGCGCGAGTCCAAAATCTCCCGGGCATGAAGATCAATAATTGAAGTCATCTCGTATTCCTCCTTCTGCTCCTCTGATTTTATGTTTAACTCCAAACCATTTGGGGCTGTCCTTTAGGGCAGGTGTTCAATTAAAGAGTTGCCCGTCATCTCCGGCGGCTTGGGCAGACCCAGAAGCTCAAGCACGGTCGGGGCGATATCCGCCAAAATCCCGTTCTTTAACCGGCATCTCTCTTCGTAGCCAATGAGGATCACCGGCGTCGGGAAGGTGGTATGAGCGGTCCAGGGCTCTTTCGTCACGGGATCCACCATTAACTCAGCGTTCCCGTGGTCGGCCGTGATCAGCACCACCCCGCCCTTTTCCAGGATCGCCGGGACCACCCGTGCGAGACAGGCGTCGACCGTCTCCGCCGCTTTCACCGCCGCCTCCCAAACCCCGGTATGACCAACCATATCGCCGTTGGCGTAGTTCATAATAATCACATCAAAGCGGTCAGCGGCAATCTCGGTCAGGACCCGGTCGGTAACCTCCACGGCACTCATCTCCGGTTTTAAGTCATAAGTCGCCACTTTCGGCGAGGGGATCAGGATCCGTTCTTCCCCGGGGAAGGGAACCTCTTCCCCGCCGTTAAAAAAGTAAGTTACATGGGCGTATTTCTCGGTCTCCGCGATCCGGAGCTGTTTCAGCCCCAGCGCACTGAGGTATTTCCCGAGGATGTTCTCCATCGCTTCCTCCGGTGGGAAAAGCAGCGGAACGTCCAGTTCCTCATCGTATTGGGTCAAACAGACAAAGCGCGTACCCAGAAAGCCTTTTTTCCGTGGAAACTCGGCAAAGTCTTCAACCACAAAGGCCCTGGTGATCTCCCGGGCCCGGTCGGGACGGAAATTGAAAAAGATCACTCCGTCGCCGGGTTGAATGGTCACCACCGGTTTGCCGTCGTTTTCAATCACGGTCGGCACCACAAACTCATCATAGATACCCTTTTGGTACGATGCTTCCACCGCCGCCAGCGCATTTGGGGCCCTTTCCCCTTCGCCGTCCACCATGGCGGCATAGGCTTTTTCCACCCGTTCCCACCGTTTATCCCGGTCCATCGCATAATACCGGCCCGCTACAGTTGCAATCCGCCCGGCCCCGATCTTTTGCAGCTCCGCTTCCAGCTCTGCCAAATACTCCTTGGCGCTGGCCGGCGGGGTATCACGGCCATCAAGAAACGCGTGGACATAAATATCTTTCACGCCCATTTCCACCGCCAACCGGATAAAGGCGTACAAATGCTCCGTGTGGCTGTGGACCCCACCGGGCGAGACCAACCCCATGAAATGCAGTGGTTTTTCGTTGTCCACCAGGTATTGGATGAGTTCGGAAAAGACCGGGTTTTGTTTAACTTCGCCGTTCTTCAGCGCTTTACTGATCCGGACCAGACTTTGGTAGACGATCCGGCCGGCCCCCATGTTCAGGTGACCCACTTCCGAGGTGCCCATCTGGCCGGCCGGCAGACCGACCGCTTCCCCGGAAGTTTCAACCAAGGCATGGGGGTTTTCCGCAGTCATCCGGTCCAAAAAGGGGGTCCGGGCCGCTTTAATCGCATTATAGGTGGGGTCGGGATTGTGACCCCACCCATCCAAAATAATCAAGCCAACCGGTCTGTATTTCAGTTCCATCTTTCATCTCTCCGTTCCACGCTGCCTAACTTGCCTTACTCCATTCTTAGTAGGAGATAATCCCGTAAAAGTCCTCCGCTTTCAAGCTGGCGCCGCCAACCAAAGCACCGTCGATCTCCGGTTGGTCCATAAATTCCTTAATGTTCCCCGGCTTGACACTCCCGCCATACTGGATCCGCACCTGATCCGCCAAGTACGGCTGGAATTTGCTGGCGATCGTCCGGCGAATCAAACCAATCACGTGATTGGCATCGGTCCCGCTGGAAGAACGGCCGGTGCCGATGGCCCAGATCGGCTCGTAAGCAATGACCACCTGCGGTATACTCTCCGGTGCCAAGCCGTCCAGGGCTTTTTCCACTTGCCCCGCGACAAACGCGTTGGTGTCACCGGCTTCCCGCTGCTGTAAACTTTCACCCACACAGATGATGGGTTTCAAGCCGTGCCGTAGGGCCGCTTTTACCTTTTTGTTCACCGTTTCGTCGGTTTCACCAAAATACTGCCGCCGCTCCGAATGGCCGATAATCACATAGGAGCAGCCCAACTCCTTGAGCATTACCGGTGACACTTCCCCGGTATAGGCCCCCTCGTCCTCCCAGAACAAATCTTGGGCCCCAAGGCCGATTTCGGTGCCCCGCAGAAGCTCCGCCACGGTCGACAGCGCGGTAAAGGGCGGGCAAAGCACCACTTCCACCGCGGCCGGCATCGTTTTCTCTTTTAAGCCGTTGACCAATGCCTTTGCTTCAGTGTTGGTCTTGTACATTTTCCAGTTTCCTGCAATGATCGGTTTTCTCATCGTTACCACCTCTTATTCTTTATCGGTCAGGGCAGCAACCCCCGGAAGCACTTTCCCTTCCAGGAACTCCAGGGAGGCTCCGCCACCGGTTGAGACATGGGTCATCTTCTCCGCATAGCCCAGTTGCTCGACGGCCGCTGCCGAGTCACCGCCACCGACAATCGTCGTCGCGTCGGCTTCCGCCATGGCTTCGGCAATGGCATTGGTCCCCACGGCGAAGGTGGGATTCTCAAAGACACCCATTGGCCCGTTCCAAACCACCGTCTTCGCCGCTTTGATCGCCGCCGCAAACTGCTTGATCGTCTCCGGCCCGATATCCACTCCTTGCATATCCGCCGGGATCGCGTCGGCCGCCACCGTCCGATGGGTGGTGGGGTTCTTAAAGTCGTCGGTCACCACCACATCCACCGGAAGCAACAATTGCACCCCTTTCGCTTCTGCTTGGGCGATCATCTCCCGGGCAAAGTCAATCTTTTCCTCGTCAACCAAGGATTTACCAATCTCGAGCCCCTTCGCTTTTAAGAAAGTATAAGCCATCCCGCCACCAATGATCAAGGTATCCACCTTGTTAAGGAGATTGGTGATCACTCCTAATTTATCGGCCACTTTCGCCCCGCCCAAGATGGCCACAAAAGGCCGTTCGGGGTCACTGATGGCCTTACCCATAATCTCCAGTTCTTTTTCGATCAGGAACCCAGCAGCGGCCGGCTTCAAGTAGGCAGTCACCCCAGCAGTCGAAGCGTGCGCGCGGTGGGCCGTCCCAAAGGCGTCGTTCACATAGAGATCGGCCACGGCCGCCAATTTCCGGGCAAACTCCGGATCGTTGGCGGTCTCTTCTTTATAAAAGCGCACGTTCTCCAGGAGCATGATGTCGCCTTCCGCCATTTCGGCCACGGCTTTTTGCGGTTCTTCGCCGATACAGTCGTTGACCTTGATCACCTTCCGGCCACTGAGTTCCCGGAGGCGCTGGGCGATATTGTCCATCCGGTATTTTTCGTCGACCCCTTTCGGCCGGCCAAAATGGGAGACCAGGATTACTTTCGCCCCTTGCTCGGCCAGATAGTTGATGGTCGGCAATGCCGCCTGAATCCGCCGGTCATCGGTGATTTGCCCGTTGTCGTCAACCGGCACGTTGAAATCGACCCGGACTAAGACCCTTTTCCCTTTCACCTCGAGATCCTTGATCGTCATCTTTTTCATCTGCACACCACTCCTTGCTTGTTTCTCGGGTTTTTTGTGTAAACACCTAAAGACCTTTTTCCTTCATATAAACCGCCAAATCCGCCACCCGGCAGGAATAACCCCATTCATTGTCATACCAGGCAACGACTTTCACCAGATTATCCTCGATCACCATGGTCGAAAGGCCGTCCACAATGGACGAGTGGGGATCACCGTTATAGTCGGAAGAAACCAGCGGCAGTTCATTGTAGCTCATAATCCCCTTGAGCTCGTTTTCGGCCGCCGCCTTCAAAGCGGTGTTGATCTCTTCCACGCTCACCGGCGACTGGTTAAGCTCCACCACCAGATCGACCACGGAGACGTTGGGGGTGGGCACCCGCATGGCAAACCCGTTCAGTTTCCCCTTCAGTTCGGGCAAGACCAAAGCCACCGCCCGGGCCGCCCCGGTCGTCGTCGGGATAATTGATAAAGCGGCCGCCCGCGCCCGTCGCAGGTCACTATGGGGCAGGTCCAAGATCTGCTGGTCATTGGTGTAACTATGTACGGTTGTCATTAAACCCCGCTTAATGCCAAACTTTTGGTGCAGAACCTTCGCCACCGGGGCCAAACAGTTGGTGGTACAGGACGCGTTGGAGACAACATGATGTTTTACGGGATCGTACTGGTCGTGGTTGACCCCCATCACGATGGTCAGGTCTTCCTCCTTCGCGGGGGCGGTGATGATCACTTTTTTGGCGCCGCCTTTGGTAATGTGATTGATCGCGCCGCGCACTTGCCGTCCCTTCTTATTCACGCCGTCATTTTTCAGGGTAAAGACTCCGGTGGCCTCGATCACAATCTCCACCCCATAATCCGACCAGGGGATCTCCGCCGGATCTTGTACCGAAAGGACCTTAACCGGTTTTCCGTCCACGATAATCCGGTCGCCGTCCACCCTAACGGTTGCCGGCAGGCGTCCGTGGACCGAATCGTACTGCAGCAGATGGGCTAAGGTTTCCGCGTTCGTCAGGTCATTAACCGCGACGACCTCCAACTCTGGATGATACTGGTGAATCGCGCGGTAAACGTTCCGTCCAATCCGGCCAAAACCGTTAATCCCAATTTTTACTCCCATTTTATTCCTCCTTATTCCTCTGTTGCCGGCACCCGTTTGGTGTGGAGCAACAGAATTTCATCACTACTGGAATTATCTCCCGATCAAGCTATAACTATCATTAACAGTTTTTACAACTTGACCGTAAGTATTGGAGAAAATTGGGTGGTGCCGGAAAAACGCGTTTGCTTAGGCTAAATTCAGCCCGCAATAATGCTTCATCCTGGAGAATTCATTTCCTCCCGGCCGACAAAAGTTTCGGCAATTTTTAACAATTTCCGCATCCGGTGGTTCACCGCCGACTTGCTCAAGGGCGGATTGGCCAACTCGCCCAGCTCCCGCAGGCTGGCTTCGGGATGTTCCAGGCGGAGCCGGGCAATCTCCTGAAGACTGGCTGGCAGTTTGGCCAGCACATTCCAAGCTTTTAAAGCCTTAATCACCTCCACTTGCTCCAAACCCGCCCGCACCGATTTCTCCAAATTGGCCGTCTCACAATTGACCAGGCGGTTGACTTCATTCCGCATCTCTTTGAACACACGCACCTCTTCCATGGCCAAAAAGGCACCATGGGCACCAATGAAACTGATAAACCGGCCGATCGTTTCGGCACCCTTCAGGTAGACCGTATATTCCTTCCGCTGGTGCGTGCCCGCCCGGAATCCGCACAGGTTCATCAAGTAATGTAAACCTAAAGCAAACTCCTCATTTTCCGTGGTGATTTCCAAATGATAGTTCTGTTTCTGCGGATCGGTGATCGAACCGCGGGCCAAAAAAGCGCCCCGGAGAAAAGCCGCCCGGCAACAATCGGTCCGGACCAACGTGGACGGAATGCCACTGTTTATCCCGTCCGCCAAGATCTCCAGCTCAGCCAAGACCCGCTTCACGTTCCGGGCCCCAATCAGTTGTAAACGGTAGCGGCGCCGGTTAAACCGTCCGCTATCTTCGACAATAATCCTTCCGGAAAGCTGGAAATATTTCTTCAGGAGTAGACGGGTTTTCCGGATCAAAGCCGCGCTCTCGCTGCTGATCGTTACCATATATGAGTGGTTGGCCCGTAAATGCAGACTGCCGCAAGCGCGGACAATCGCCGCCAGTTCCGCTTTAACGCAACATTTTTGCGCCGGGTATTTCCGGGCCAGCTCTTCCTTCGTCTGTTGTGAATAGGTCCCCACGCTACTTCGCTCCCATCGTCTGCCATCCGTTGGCCGCGGATTGGGCATAAAGCCGCCCCGCCGCCGTATATATAGATCCATGGGGGAGGTGTTTGCCATTAATAAAATCTGGTTTGCCCTTTTTTTTCTCGGCTTTTTAGCAGCCGGGGCGACCGGACGCGTCGAAGAGACAACCATGGCCCTCCTCGCCGCCATGGAGGAGAGCGTCAATTTCACCCTGGGCCTGATCGGCTTTCTCGCCTTCTGGTCCGGCCTGTTAAAAATCGCTGAAGCCGCCGGCCTGACCCAAAAACTGGCCCGGGCCCTTTACCCGCTTCTCCGCCGCCTTTTCCCCCGTCTTCCGGCCAACAGCCCCGCTATCGGCGCCATCACCCTCAGTTTGGCCGCCAATCTGCTTGGCTTGAGCCACGCCGCCACTCCGCTGGGTATTAAAGCTATGCAGGAACTGGAAAAGGTCAATCCTTCCCCCGGTGAAGTTTCCGACGAGATGGCCGTATACCTGGCTTTAATCTTGGGCGGGATCTCCTTCGTTCCGTCCACCATCATCGCCGTTCGTTCCCGTGCCGGTTCGGTCCAACCGACAGTGGTGATCCTCCCCATCCTTATCGTTTCGCTAATCGGAACCACCGTCGCCCTTTTAACGCATTTTATCATAAAAAAAACCCGAAAGGAGAGTAAAAAATGAAAATACTCTCGGTTTGGGCTATTCCCCTCTTTATCCTGGTTGTGCTTGCCTACGGCGAGTATAAAGGGGTTAAAGTGTATGAAACCTTTATCCAAGGGGCCGGCACCGGTTTAAAAACCGGATTCCAACTCTTACCCTATTTCCTGGCCATCTTCGGGGCGTTGGCGGTCTTTAAAACATCGGGCGCCCTCACTCTGTTCTGCCGCCTCACGACACCACTGGCCCGCCTCTTTGGAATTCCCGAAGAAATCCTCCCGTTAGGCCTGGTCAAACCGCTTTCCGGTTCGGGCACGATTGGCTTCATGGCCGACTTAACACAGAAACATGGCCCCGATTCCCTGCTCGGTATGATGGCTTCAATTATCGCCGGGGGATCGGAGACCACTTTCTATGTCTTAACGGTTTACCTCGGGGCCGTCGGTATCAGCCGTCCGAGACATTTGGTCAGCATGGGGCTCCTCGGCGATCTGGCCGCCTTTAGCACCGCAGTCCTTATAACTCGGTGGTTTCAAACAGGCTAGCCGCCTTCGCCTTCGCAGCCGCCAACAGATCATCCTCAAGCCCCGCCGCCGGTTTCTTTACGGCTGTGATCGGCTCAAACTTCTCGATCTTCTCCCGCTGCTCTATTTGGCCCAAATTCTTCCCTAAATTATCCGGCTCCAATTTAGTGAAGGACTCCGGTTTCTCCGGGCTTTCCGCTCTCGCCGGTTCCGCTTTCTTCTCTTCCGGCTTTGTGGTCACCCCATAACGGGAAAGATTGGCCATTTGCTCCCAAATATCCTCAATATCCAAGCGTTTCTCGGCCATTTCAATCAAGGATTGTAAAAAACCAACGAAATGGATCCGGAACATATCCACTTGTTGCTTAAGATTGGCCAATTGTTGGAGTTCGGCCTGGATCTCCTCGCGGACTTTCAACCGCATCTGCTCGGCACGGTTCTGTGCCTCCCGGAGGATAATCTCGGCTTGTTTTTCCCCGGCGGATTTAATCTCATCGGCGGTCCCTTGGGCGAGATAAAGGGTGTTTTTTAAGGTCTCTTCCATTGCTTGGTAGTTCTTCAGTAAATCTTTGTGCCTTTCCAACTCTTCCCGGAGGTCAATGTTTTCCTTATACAATTTTTCATAATCCACAATCAGCTTCCGCA
Organism: Bacillota bacterium; assembly: GCA_012727425.1. GTDB lineage: Bacteria > Bacillota > UBA4882 > UBA10575 > UBA10575 > Capillibacterium. The sequence goes on along the minus strand of JAAYHQ010000079.1, from coordinate 31,243 downwards.
TGAAGTCTTGAACATCTTTGGTCTTGTAGCCGCGGAATCCCCGGCGAAAAACCATGGTCTCCAAATCAACCGGTGTAAACATCGGACCAAACCTCCTTATGCTAGGTAAAATGATTCTGCTGTTGCTTTATAACAAGCGCTTTAGTTTTACAAACAAACGCCCTTTACGCGTTTCTCCCCCAATTTCATCCACCACCACCCGGCCCCGGCCCCGGATTGAAAGGACATCACCCGCGTCCACCTTGTGGTCGGGGTCCATGGCCACCTGCCAGTTCACCTTAACCTTCCCCATTTTGATCTCCCGGGCCATCCGGCTCCGGGAAACACCAAACCCCAGCCCGGCCACGGCATCCAGCCGCGGTGAAGCGACGGTGCTTTTGATCTCTTTGACCCTTTCCACCGGGGTGTTCAACTGTTCCGGGTCAATGGCCGCCACCGCTACCGGCACGGAACCAACTTTATTCAGGTTGGTCAGGATATATTCGGCAACCTCCGCGGCAACCACCACCTGGGCTTCGTCGGTACTCAAAAGAAGATCGCCGATTTTGCCCCGTTTCAGCCCTAAACCAATCAGGCTGCCTAACACCATCCGGTGATTAAGAAAAGGTTCCGTCGCGGCCGCCGCGGCCTTCCCGCTTTTCCCCGGCGGTTTAATGGCTAAATAGGCCAAAGGGGGTTCCACGGCTTCCGCAAGGTAAAAAGCGGGCATGATCACCATACGTTGCCGCTCCGCCCCCCGGTAACCACCGAAATAGAGGGTTTTGACCTCCGGGAGAAAATGGGTTACTTCGCCACACAGGCTCCGTTCCCGGGGGTCAAGAAAATCCGTTGCCACCGGGGTGGTCCGTTTTAAGGCCAATTCCACCTGGTCCAGGACCCGGGCCACCAGTTCCCGGTCTTCCCCTTCCAGGGAGGCCAAAAATCGTTCTCTGTCCATGCTTACTCCTCTTCTTGTTGCTCGTCGCTATTTGCTCGCTGTTCGTCGCTGGTTTTGCGAAAAACTTGACCAAGACAACGCGCTGCTCAAATGCCCCAACTGGCCAGCGTGAGGGCCAACCTATTTCTTTTCGCCCAAAACCCTGGAGCGCTCCGCTGCCGCCAACACAGCCTTCATCACCTGCCCGGAAAAGCCCGCCTCTTCCAAAGCATAGAGGCCGGTAATGGTCGTCCCCCCCGGGGAAGTCACCATATCCCGCAGGACCGCAGGGTGTTCCCCGGTCTCGGCGACCATCCGCGCACTCCCCAGAACCGTGGCAACCGCCAGCTCCCGGGCCAAGGTCCGTGGCAGCCCGGCCAGGACTCCGCCGTCAATTAAAGCTTCGATCAGTAGATAAACATACGCGGGCCCGCTCCCCGACAGCCCGGTCACCGCATCCATCAGGCTTTCCGGAACCAAGACCACCCGGCCCAGACTGCGGAGGATCTTTTCTGCCCAGGCTTGTTCGGCGGTGCCGCTTTCCGCCCCCAGGGCCAAGGCCGTAATCCCCGCCCCGATCAGTGCCGGCGTGTTGGGCATGGCCCTTAACACCTTGGTACCGGCGGGCAGTAACGCCTCCAAGGCCGCCACCTTATAACCGGCAACAATGGAAAGAAGCGGAAGGCCCGCCAAGTTTAAACCCGCCACGGCCTCCGGGACGTTCTGCGGTTTGACCGCCAAGATCACCCCGTCCGCCTTCCTCCGGGTTAAGGCGCCCAGCATCCCTTGACTGTCGGCAAAGAGTTCCACCCCCAGTTCGGCCAGGAGCTGGCGGCGGGACGGGTCGGGTTCAGCCACGTAGATGGTGTCCGCCGGATAACCCTGCTTCAATAAGCCCTTGATTAAGGCCGTGCCCATCAGGCCACCGCCAATTAAACCTAACGCACCCAAGGCTCTCCTCCTAACGTTCTAAAAAATCCGAGTTGAAATAGGGATTTCGTTCCGTATCGGAACGCAAGGGGAAAGAAACCTCCACATTCATCGGGGTAAAGAGCATTATTGACGAGCTGACTTTCTGTACGCCGCCATCCAAGGCATAGACCGCACCACCGACAAAATCGGTAATCCGGCGGGCAATCGCTTTGTCAGTCTCTTCCAGGTTCAGGATGACCGGCCGTTTGTTTTTTAACTGGTTCACAATAGACTGGACATCATCAAAGCTGCGCGGTTCGTAGACAACAAGCCGCGTGGTTTTATTCGGACTGGAGAGGCTGACCACCTTCCCCCGGCCTTTGCCCGCATTGGTGTCCTTTACCCCCGGAGCAGGGTCATCATAAACCTCTTCCAATTCGATCTGGGTCTCAAAACCCAAAAGGTTCATCAAGCGTTCCAAGAAACTTTTCTTCCCTTCCGCCTCGGTCCATTCTTCATTACCCGGTGCTTTCATAGTTATCCCTCCGTTTCGGCGCCAAAGATGGCACTGCCAATCCGTACGATCGTTGCCCCTTCTTCAATGGCAACCACATAGTCGTTGCTCATCCCCATGGACAATTCACGCCACTGGGGTCCGGGATTATAATCCCGCTTAATCCGTTCGAAAAGGAGGCGCAATTCCCGAAAGACCGGTCGGCTGGTCTCCGGATCTTCGGTATAAGGCGCCATGGTCATGAGGCCGACCGGACACAATCCGGGCAGTTTCCGCACCTCGGCATAAAAGGCCCCCACTTCCGCCGGGTCAACTCCGTGCTTGGTCTGCTCCCCGGAGACATTAACCTGGATCAAGACGGGAATCTCCTTGTTCAACTTTTGGCTCGCTTTCTGCAGCGCTTCCGCCAGGTTCATCCGGTCCAAGGAATGGATCAGGTCGAACTTGGCCGCCACCTGACGCGCCTTGTTCGTTTGCAAGCTCCCGATAAAATGCCATTTAAATCTATTTTTAAAGTCGCCCAAAACCGCCTGTTTCCGCACCGCTTCCTGGAGACGGTTTTCTCCGATATGCTCTACCCCATGGGCCAGCAACTCTTTAATGGTCAAAGCATCAACATACTTCGTGACCGCAACCAAAGTCAGATCCGCCGGGTGACGGCCGGCGACGGCTAGTGCTTCGTTAATCCGTGCACGGACGGCTGCAATGTTTTCGGCTAAAGCCACATTATTCACCCCCAGCATACGACAGCTTTTTCTCTTACCGGTAATAGACCGTCGTCCCCAAGGAAAGCCCTTCCACAATTGCCCATTGCTCATTCATTGCCACCACTTCCACCCTGGTGGCCCGTTTCTCCCCCTTGACCGACGTCGTGACGGTCCAACCGGCCTCTTCCTCGTAAGCCAAGGCCGGCGTCGGCACCCGTAAACCCGTTACCGAACTGTAGATCAAGTAAGCCGAAAAACTTCGCTTTTCCAGGAACTCCGGCGCTAAAGTATGCTCCGTAAAATACCAACAGCGATTGGTGTGGTCAGTCGCCAAAAAAGAAAGCTTGAAACGCTTCCCGTTCACCAGTAACACTGCTTCTGCCGGAGGTTCCAGGTTTACGTCCTCCGGCAACTGGCAAACCAGCGTTTGGGTATACTCCGTAATCAATTTCGCCCAGGGCTCGCCCGCTCTAACCTTGGTGTTGAAACTACGGTTACTGGTCAACCGCCGCGCCAGCGAGGCCTTTGGTTGCGCATGCTCCAGGAGGTCAAACCCTTCCCCCCCGTCCAGCTTGGTACTGAAGATGCCCGGCTGGTCCGCGACGACCAGGTGGTAACAGTCCTGCCAATCAACACAAACCGCCGCGGCGTTCTTGCGCAGTTGATTACGGACCGTTAACAACTGGGCTTTTCGTTGCGAAAGGTAACGCTCCTCCTCTTTTTCACCGGCCAAACCACGGTTGTGCTTAGCCAGAAAAGCAAGGTCTTTGTCGATCTGTGCCACTTCTTGCTCGAGGTGGTAAAGACGGTGAACAATCGTCCGTAACGCCATACGTTCGTCGGCCCCGAGCCTCGACTGGGCTTCGGTGCTCACCAATTCGGCAATCGCCTCCCCGGTGCGGACCCGGGTTCCTTCTTCCACCAGGAGACAGACTTCACCACTGAACGGAGCCGTCAGCACCGATTCCGAACGCAGGACCAAGACATCCACCCATTGTCCATCTTCGATCGTCCCCCAGTCCACCACGCGGACACGGGGAAAAAGGTAACCGACCCCGGTATAAACCAACTGGGAAAAAAGGAGCAAAAGCAGGAGTACAAGGGTGATCAGGAGCGGAAGGCGGCAATAGGACAAAAATCTGAGTAGACTTGCTAAGAACGAATCCGGTCGCAAAGTATAACGTTTCAAAAACGATCCCACCTTCGACCTCCCGGTCGTTGGAATTCCCTTTAAAATTAATTAGTTCGTTAATGTTCTACTTTTTTCCTGCTTTCCCCCCATTCTTTGCTTTTATTTCATCACCACCAGTGAAAGCATCCGGCCCGTGGCCTGCTCCCGCCGGAAGGAGTAAAAATCCCTATGGTGACAGGCGGTGCAGAGCCGGGCGTTATCAATATGTTCCGGCCGGAGACCACAATTTTCCAAGAACTTTTGGTTGATCAGCGGCAGGTCCAACGTGGCTTCCTGCCGGGAAACGGCAAACGCAAATTCGGGCCACTTTTCGGTAAATAAAGCGATCCGCTCCGGCGGCACCCGGTAACAACAGGAACCGATCGCCGGACCGATGGCGGCGTAGCATTCCTCCGGTACACTTCCGTACTCGGCCCCCATCCGGGCCACCGTTTTCCGGACAAGCCCGGCCAGCGTCCCTTTCCATCCGGCATGAACCGCGGCGATCACCCGGTGAACCGGGTCTACCAGCACCACGGGGACACAATCGGCATGAACCGTCGCCAGCCCCACCCCCGGACGGTTGGTGATCATGGCATCCGCCTCCGGCAGCTCCTGCCCCGGCCGCGGCTCCGCCACAATCAGAACCGTATCCCCATGGACTTGCTTCACCAACTGCGTTTGGTCCGGAGTAAGTTGGAAAAGCGCTAAAAAGCGACGGCGGTATTCCTGCTCGGCTTCGGCTTCCGCCCGCGTCTCCGGTACCGGACAACGGGTGGAAAAACCCTGTTTGAGCCAAGGAAAAGCCGCCAATAATTGGGAACGGCAATACCGGACCCCGTTACTCTCCTGTATTTCCCAGGCCATGCTTTAGACCTCCGTTCGGCACCCATAACACCGGGCGCGGTTTCCCTAATGAAGCTTGGACATCAATAATCCGTTGGTTGCGTGAACCCCGGAACGGCAAGGATTCATCCTTCTCCGCCAGCAAAAAAGGGCCGTCCACCAAAAGATCCGTCACTTTCAGCAGTTCGGTAATGACGGGCGTGTGCATCCGGGCGATCTCTTCCCAATTATAACCCGTATAGATCACCACATTCCCCCGGGCCGCCCGCGCGCGCCGGGCCAGGGCCAGCGCCCCTTCCGGTTGGGCCAACGGTTCCCCACCGCTTAAGGTAATGCCCGAAAGCAACGGGTTGTAACGTAACCGGCGCCATACTTCATCGACGGTCAGGCGCTGTCCCCCCTGGGGATCCCACGTCTCCGGATTGTGACACCCCGGACAACGGTGGGGACAACCCTGGAAAAAGACGACCGCCCGCAAACCCGGACCATCAACCACGCTCTCCGGGGTAACCCCGGCAATCTGAATGCTTAGTCTCCCATCGGGCATCCACATTCTCCTTTCCACAACGGGCTTTACATAACCCGACCGTCTAAAATTTGCTTTATGCCCAGCTAAAACCGGTTTTTATTCCGTATGCGCCCCGCAAAAGCAACCCGGTCTGCCAATTGTTCTCCACATATTCCACAGACTTATCCACAAGGAAAGAGGGGGGAAATGGGGATATTTCCGGGGGTCTTCCACAATATCCACAAGGCAGTCTACAAAATAATTGTCCATAAAAAACCCGTTTTTTAGAGGAGTTTAAGGAATAATCCACAATTATCCACAAGACGGTAGACCGAGCGTTAACCGTCCGGGTTTTAACCGGCTTTAACTGGTCATTTCGCTCGCCGCCGGCGGTGGTTCAAAGCGTAAACGGGGATTTGCCGCCAAGTCCAGAGGGGAAGGCCCCTCCCGCAACCACTGGAAATAGCCGCAGGCGGCAATCATGGCCGCATTATCGGTACAAAGCGCCAAGGGCGGGTAGTACAGTTTAATCCCCCGCGCCTCGGCTTCGGCGGCAAAGCGCGCCCTCAGCTCCGAATTGGCCGCCACCCCGCCGGAGAGGACCAACGTCTTTACTTTCGTCTCCGCCAACGCCCGGAAGGCCCGGTCCAGCAAGATCGTCACCACTTGCCTTTGAAAACTGGCCGCCACATCGGCCACGGGCACCGGCTCCCCCTTCTGCCTTAAGTTGTGGACCAGGTTCACCACCGCCGTCTTGAGACCGCTGAAACTGAAGTCATAAGTTCCAGCCAACGCATCATGCTGAACCAGCGTCAACGTGGGTTGTCCGGTCTGCGCCAGACGGTCAAGGTGTGGACCGCCGGGATACCCCAGCCCAAGAACCCGCGCCACTTTGTCGAAAGCTTCCCCGGCGGCATCGTCCCGAGTTTCTCCTAAAAGCTGGTAATGACCGTGCTCCGGCATCATGACCAACTGGGTGTGGCCGCCGGAGACCGTCAAACAGATCAAGGGCGGCTCCAAGTCCGGATGGGCCAGAAAATTGGCGTAAATATGTCCCTCCACGTGGTTAACCCCGACAAATGGGACCTGCCAGGCCAGGCTCAACGCCTTGGCCATGGACAAACCGACCAGCAGACCGCCGATCAACCCCGGACCGTAAGTCGCGGCCACCAGGTCAATCTCTTCCGGGGCGACCGCCGCCTCTGCCAGTGCTTCCGCGGTCAGCCGGGAGATGACCTCCAAATGGCACCGGGCGGCCAACTCCGGTACCACCCCGCCAAATTTCTGGTGTTGGTCAATCTGGGACCAGATCAGGTTACTCCGGATCTTGCGGCCATCTTCCACAAGTGCGATGGCGGTTTCATCGCAAGAGGTCTCCACCCCTAAACACAACATCACTGCTTCCTCCCGTCTCCTCTGCCGGTTCGTTGTTTACAGCGGACCTTTCCACATGATAATCGCGTCTTCCTGGTTGTCTTGGTAATAACCCGGCCGCACGCCAGCCTCGTAAAACCCCATTTCCTTGTAGAGCCGTTGCGCCGCCAGATTGGACGCCCGCACTTCCAGCGTGAGATAGCGGATTCCGCGTTTCGTGCCCTCCGCCACCAGGTGTTGCAGAAGCGCCCGGCCGATTCCCAAACGGCGGTAGGCCGGGTCCACGGCCAGGTTGGTGATGTGGCCTTCGTCGAAAATAACCCACATGCCAACATACCCCACCACCTGCGTGGCGGTCTTGGCCACACAGTAATAAGCCCGTTCGTTCTCCAACAATTCATACAGAAATGCCGAGCGGGACCAGGGAATCGGGAAACATTGTTCCTCAATGGCCAAAACCGCCGGCAAATCATCCAGGGTCATCGGCTCAACCCGGAACATCCGCCCGGCAACTCCTCTCCTCCCAGCGGACCTCCGCTTCGGTACGGCGTAAGTATAAAGGTAAAACTGTATCCAACTGGTTCTCTCCGGTCGCCAACCATTGGGACTGCCCCAAACTGGCCACGTGGGCACCGTCCACCACGTTTTCCGTTCCCCGTCCAAAAGCGGCCTGTTCCTTCAGGATTGTCGCCAGTTCGGCTTCGACTTCCGGCAAAACTTCACCCAGAAACAAAACCGGCTGCCCTCTCGACATTAGATCAACCGCCAGCTCCCGCACGGTCCAGATGGCTGGCGGGGCCACCTCGGCCGGCCCTTCCCGGTCCGGCCGGTACAGACCGGCATAGACCTCTCCCCTCCGGGACCGCGCCAGTGTACAGATGAGCCTGGCCGTGGCCGGCCCGTTCATCGCCAACGCGCGAAAGGTGGGGACCCCAACCAGAGGGACGCCAAGGCCAAAGGCCAGACCTTTGCCGATCGCCAGCCCCACCCGGACACCGGTGTACGAACCAGGGCCGATGCCCACTGCGATCAGTTCCAACTCCTTCACGTCCCGGCCGGACCTGGCCAGGGCGGCGGCAATGATCGCCGGAATCTGCTCACTCCCACCCGGCCTGATCAGCACCCGTTCGGAGAAGACCACTTGTTCCCCTTCGATCATCCCCACCGCGCCGCTCTGGGCGGAAGTATCAATCCCTAACACCCGCACGCTCCATTCACTTCCCCGTTGTTTTGTTGGTTTTGTAAGGCTAACCATAATAAATGATTGACTTGCCGGTAACGTTCCCCGACCGGATGGAAAGAAAGAATCCGCTCCTCCGCTTGTTCTCCCCGGGTAAATTCTACCTCCATATAGGTGTTGGACAATATTTCTTTCACCGGAGCGCCCCATTCAATCATGAACGCCGCTTCTTCTTCCATGATCTCGTCCAGCGCCAACGGGGCCAAGTCTTCGGGGCCGGAAAGGCGATATAAGTCCAGGTGGTAAAGGGGGAGCTTGCCTTCATAACGGTGGATCAGGGCAAAAGTGGGACTGGTGGCCATCTCCACACTGGCCAGCCCGCGGGTAACCCCGCGGACAAGCAAGGTCTTCCCGCTCCCCAGGTCCCCTGATAAAAAAAAGAGGTCCCCCGGTAGCAGAATCCCGCCCAGAACTTTACCGAGTTCCTCCGTCTCCGCCGGGCTCGCCGACCAGACAACAAGATTTCCACCGGCCTCTTGCCTTACCCGCACCGGCCTTCCCCCTTTGCTTGCTTTTGGTTCAAGCTTAGCATAACCCTATTCCAGCGTCAAGTTCCGTGCTTAGTCGGCCAGGGCCCGCCGGAGAAAAGTCCGGATCGCCCGCGCCGTGGGCGGACATCCCGCCAGCGTCTTTTCCAAACCGCGGGTACAAGTCCCCACCCCGAGGCCGCCGCTTTTCACCCCGCGGAACCCCTGTCCAATCTTGATTTTTTTGCTACCGTTTGCCAAGGCGGCCAGTTCCCTCTCCTCCGCCATCCGGTGCAGGGCATGAAGGAGTGAACCATAACAGGCCGAACAGGCGTCCCGCGCTTCAACATACCGGGCCAGCTGCTTGGCCCGGCCGGTCAAACGGAAGCCGCCCGCTTTCTTCGCCTCCGGGTTCACCTCGGTCACGACCGCGGCGGCCAGATCCGTCGTCCCCACACCCAGTTCCGCCGCCAGGCTCAGGTAAGGAACATCCGCCGCCGCCAGCCCCAACAAGGAAGCGGCGTAACTGTCTAGCAGCACCGGATCGGTCCCGGCCAACAACCGGCCCATCGGCACCGGGTTGCCGCCCTCCTCAAAGGTGAGGTCGCCACAGATCGCATCGACGATCGTCAGGTGCACCGGGAGGACCGCCGCCAACTGGGCGATCGGCCGGTGCAGGCCAAGCCGGTGAAAACGCCGCTTCTCCTGGTCCGGAATGCAGCCCTTCAGGTTCTTCAAGGCACAGGTCAACAAGGTTTGGCAATGGGCTTTTAAGACCGGAAGGTTAATCAAATAGTCCACTGCCAGCGGCGCGGCACAGACCGTCAAAGTACCGTCCGCCGTCTCTTTCTGGACGGTGCGGTCTTTTTTCAGATCAAGCAGTTCCACACCATACCGGTCCGCTAATTCCCGGTAGCCGCAGACCCGGAAAGCCTCCTCCGTGCGGGCGCCCACCCAGGAGCTTTCCATGATGATTAGGTTGGAATAGCCTTTCGCTTGAAAATAACGGATGACCCCTTCTACAATCTCCGGATGGGTCGTTGCCCCCGACGCCGCCGGCTTGTCCAAGACCAGATTGGGTTTTAAGCCGATCGTCGCCCCCGGGCGCAGCGTCTGCTCGGGTTTTAAGACCGTCAGCAAAGTCTCCACCATTGCCCGGGGATTCTCACCGTAAACAACGGTTATTTCGTTCTTATGCATCATCCAAAAGGACCACCTTTCCACGGATCAAACCAATTGCTGGCAAGCACGGACAAACCCGGTGAACAACCGCCGAGCATCGGGGGTCGTCAGCCGTTCCGGATGCCACTGCACGCCGAGGAGAAAGGAACCCCCGGTTCCTTCCAGCCCTTCAATCACCCCGTCATCGCTGCGGGCCGTAACGTTTAAATTCGCCGCCGGGTCTTTAACCGCCTGGTGATGGTGGGAGTTGGTCCAGATCTCCGTCGCCCCGACCACCCGGGCCAGCAGGGAACCGGCGGTAATCGTTACCCGGTGGCTGACCTGATCGCCCGGGGTCCGCTGGTTATGCTCGAGCAGCGGCCGGTTGGCCACCCGCGGGTACTGGGCGGGTAAATCCTGATAGAGCGTCCCGCCGAAAGCCACGTTTAAGGCTTGGGCACCGCGGCAGATCCCCAGCATCGGCAGACCTTCCGCCCAGGCTTGCCGGGCCAGGAGAATCTCCCAACGGTCCCGCTCCCGGTCGACCGTGCCCAATCGCGGATGGGGTTCTTCGTGGAAGAACACCGGATCAAAATCACCGCCCCCGCTGAAGAGGAGGCCTTGGCAGAAACTGCGCAACGGACGATCCAGCCCGGCCAAGGCCGGGAGCAAAACCGGAATCCCGCCGGCTTTTACGATCGCGCGGCAGTAGGCCCCCGCCAGCAGGTACTGATCGGGCTGTTGTTTTCGGTTGTGACAGCAGGTTATCCCGATGAGCGGTTTGATCGGACGGCCTCCTTTCCCCTTTCGATCCCCATTATAATCTATTTTTATGGTTCCGTCCTCCATAAAATACTTCTCGGGAAGCCCCACGAAGTACACCGGAAGAAGGCAAAACGATCCGGCCCCGCCCCGAAAAAAGAAAGGGATAGCACCGGCTTGATGCCATCCCGCTATCCCCTTTTGTCCCGTTCCGTCTTGACGAAGACCAGCTTGGGTTGGAAACCTTCGGGTCCCAGTTCCAGCCACCCGTAGCTGGGAGGCTCTCCCGTGTTGTTCCGGCTGAGACTTCCGGGATTAAAGAGCATGATTCCGCGTTCGTAATTGATCAGTGGCCGGTGGGTGTGGCCAAAGACAATCAGATTCACCCCGCGTTCCTGCCCTTCCAGGAACAAACGGAGCAGATCCCACTTCACCTGGTACCGGTCACCATGGGTCACAAAGATTTTCTGTCCACCCAGTTCCAGCAGCAGTTCCCGGGGCCGGGATGAGAAATGATCACAGTTGCCGGCCACCGCCGCCAGGAACAGGGTGGGAAAATCCCGGGCCAATTTAGCGAGATCGCTACCACCATCGCCGGCATGGATCAGCAGATCAACCGGGCCGGCCGCTTTGACCACTTGATGTAAAAGCGAATAATTTCCGTGGGTATCACTGACGACAAGAATCCGCATCACCGTTCCCCCCATCGCCGGCAGAGAAACAAACGGCGCCGACCGGACTGCCGCTTGTCCTTGCCATTAGTCCCGGGCCGTCGTTCCGGGAAACTCATGTTCCAGATAAGCACGGAATTTGCGTATGGCCACCGCCCGGTGGCTGATCTGGTTTTTCTTTTCCGCCGGGAGTTCCGCCATGGTCAGACCATATTCCGGCAGGTAGAAAAGGGGATCATACCCAAAACCCGCTGTTCCCCTGGGGGCCAAGGCAATGATTCCTTCGCAGGTGCCCTCGGTGGTCCAGGCGTCGCCGTCCGGCGAGACGAAAGCCAAAACCGAACGGAAACGGGCGGTTCTTTGCGTCCAGGGGACCCCGGCCAGCAGGGCTAAAAGCTTTTCGTTGTTCTTGGCGTCATCACCGTGTTCGCCGGCAAAGCGGGCGGAAAGAACGCCGGGCGCCCCGTTTAAATAATCAACCTCCAGGCCGGAATCATCAGCTAAAGCCCACATCCGTAAGGTTGTCGCCACCACCAAAGCTTTCTTCAACGCATTCTCGCGGAAACTCGCCCCGTCCTCTTCCACCGCCGGCACTTCCGGAAAGTCCTCCAGGGAGGAGATCTGCCAGGGGAGACCGGCCAGAAGGGCCTTCAGCTCCGCAAGTTTCCCTTTATTCCTCGAGGCCAGCACGAGTCTGGGCAAGGGGCACCCCTCCAATTCTCTGCGCCAAATCGCCGAGGACGTTCTTTTGGAAGGCCACCAGTTCACTGATGCCCTTATTCCCCAAACTCAACAACACTTCAAACTCCTCTTGGGAGAAGGGCGCACCTTCCGCGGTCGCCTGTACCTCCACCAACTGACCATTGCCGGTCATGACTAGATTCATGTCGACCGAAGCACGCGCATCCTCCTGGTAACAAAGGTCCAGGAGCAGTTGGTTATCGACAATGCCCACACTGGTGGCGGCCAAAAAATCATAAAGCGGCAAAGGTTCCTGTTCGTCTTTGGCCGCAGCGGCCAGGGCGTCCACCAGGGCCACAAACGCCCCGGTGATCGAGGCGGTCCGTGTTCCCCCGTCGGCTTGAATGACGTCACAATCGATCCAGATGGTTTTTTCGCCCAAAGCCGTCAGATTAACCACCGAGCGCAGGGCCCGTCCGATCAGGCGTTGAATCTCCTGGGAACGGCCGGACGGTTTGCCTTTGGTCACTTCCCTGATATTCCGCTGGGGAGTTGCCCGGGGAAGCATGGCGTACTCGGCCGTGACCCAACCCTGCCCGCTGCCCCTTAACCAGATCGGGACTTTATCTTCGATCGTCGCCGTACAGATCACCTTGGAGGCGCCCACCTCAATCAGGACTGATCCTTCGGCGTGCTGGATAAAGTTCCGCGTTATTTTCACCGGTCGTAACTGGTCTGCTTGTCTTCCGTCAATTCTTTCCATTTTATCCTCCGTCACTTTATAATCACACTCAAGCGTAAAATGGCGCCGGTTCAGATTTGGCTTGACCGACCCGTATTCTCTACTAAACTATATATAAGCATCTCCCGGCTGTCAACTGTCAAACACCTTGGTTTTGCCGGTATTTCCGTCTTTTACTTGCTTTAATGCTTTTTCCAAAAGGCAAAAGGATAGATCCGGATATTCCTTGGCAATCAAACCCAAAGTAGAAAAGAGATAATGCGCATCAAGGTAAAAGCGGGGCGCTTGCGGCTTTAAAAGTTCCGGACGGTCCGGCGTCGGCAATACTCCCGCCAGGATTCGCCCGGGCGCCGGGGAATGAACAAAAACACCACCGGTGCCAATGACCGTCTTCAGTCCGGTCAGATCCTTACCCTCCTGGAGATGGCAAACCCCCTGGGGCGAATAGACCTGTTCCAGCTTGCCAACATGCCGTTCCGTCGCGGTTTTAACCGCCAGATAGCCAAGGACCGTCTCCAAACACCGGTCCGCCGGGTGGTCCGGTAGGTAATGGGGCGCCTCCGCCCTGGCCTGGACCCAGGCGGTCACTTCTTCCACCGTCAGGCCGGTCAGGGAGGCCAGGAACTGGGGCGTAAACAACTCCAGCATTGCGACCGCACTGGCCCGCAGCCCCAAGTCCCCCTCGACCGTCCGTTTTACCCTTGGCTCGGGAAGCCCATGGGTGTAGACATGGGGCTTGGTCGGGCGGCCTTCGGCAATGCTGTGCACGTCCGTAGTCGCCCCGCCCACATCAACCAGGAGGAGATCGCCCCAGCCGGGCCGGCCGTCCCCCGGCCCGGTCGCCAACCGTTCCGCGGCGGCCTGGACCGCCGCCGGGGTTGGCATCAGAATCCCGTCGATCTCCCTTTCCACCTCCGCCAACCCTTTAGCCCGGATGATCCGCTCTAAAAAAACTTCACGGATCTTGGCCTGCACAGGCTGGATATTTAACCGGTCCAGCGCCGGGAGAACGTTCGGCACCCGGTAACAAACCTTCCCCGCCTGCTTGAGAGTGGCCTCCACCTCGACGGCGACGGTTTTGTTGCCGGCTAGAATCACCGGGACATCCAAGGAACTCGCCGCCAGCAGGGCGCCGTTATGGCGCAGGACCGTTTTGTTTCCGCCGTCGGTCCCGCCGGCCAGTAAGATCAGGTCCGGCTTCAGGGCCTGCAGCGCGTCAAGATCGGCGGCGGTCAACTCAAAACTAAAACTCCCGACCAGGCGGGCGCCCGCCCCCAGGGCCGCCCTTTTGGCCGCTTCAACCGTCAGTTCGGGGACCAAACCAATGGCGACCATCTTGAGGCCGCCCGCAGCGCTACTGCAAGCCAGTCGTCGCTCGTAGGCCAGCGGACCGACTTTTGCGGTAAGCCGCTTAAGCGCCTGCCGGTAACCGACAATGAGACCCTCCGCCACCGTCGTCAAGGCACTGGCCGTGCCGAGAACGGCAGGTTTCGCCAGATCGACCGCGGTAAGCTTCGTATAGGTACTGCCAAAATCGATCAACAAATAAGGGCGCATTGCAGTCAACTCCCGTTCATTTCCTCTGCGTCCTCTTTCATTGCCCGGCGGGGGTGTGGAAATACGCAATCAGGCCCTGGCAGATCCCTTCGGTCATTTTTTCCTGAAACTCTTTGCTCAAAAGGAGTTTTTCTTCCTCCTGATTAGAGATGAAACCCATTTCGAAGATGATGGCGGGCATCTGCGCCTCCCGGGGAAGCACAAAGTCTTTACTGGCCAGAATCCCGCGGAAGTGCTGGTTGGTCCGGGCCAAAACCGCCGTAGCAAGCGCTTCGGCCAAAATGGCACTTTCACTCCGGTCCGGATGATGCCAAATTTCCAGACCGTGAATCTTCCGGTTGTCGTGGTTGTTGGCATGAATACTGATCAGGACGGCCCCACTCGTCCGGTTGGCGATAGCCACCCGGTCGTAGAGCCAGAGATACCGGTCGTCCTCGCGGGTCAGGAGAACTTCGGCCCCCAACTCCTCCAGCTTTTGCTTGAGGCGGACCGCCACCGCCAGGTTCAACTCCTTCTCCCGAAGGCCGTTAGGGCTGATCGCCCCGGCATCGGCCCCTCCATGCCCGGGATCGAGGATGATCACCTTCCCGGATAGGGGCGCGTTTTTCACTTCCACCGTCATCACCCTGCGGTCTTGACTCCATGACACGCTGTAGTCATGGCCGCGGGGAATCGTCATCTCCACTTCCACGGTGGATGGTTCCGTCTCCCGGAGTTTAAAGACGGCCGCCGCTTCCGGCGTGAGCTGCAGATCCTCCCCCAGCTTGGTCTGGGGAAGGCGAATCTGGAGTTGGCCCGTTTGCGGGTCGTAGCGGGGTTCCCCCGGCAACCGGCCCGAACTCTTTAAAACCAGACGGCCGCCGCCGTCATCCGGAAGCCACATGGCCTCTTGCAACTCGGTAATGGTTTTAATCAGCAACCGTGCCGGGTTCGTTTCGTCAAGGCCCACAATACAGTTGCGTGGTTGTTTTATATCCAACACCAAGCGAATGGTCTGCGGATCAAACTGGCTGACCCGGATGCTCTGCACCCATGTGTCGTTTCCCGGTACGGTCAAGGCCGGTCCGGTCAAAGTCGCATCCCAAAGGTCAATGATCAGACGGTGCGGATTAAGGAGAAAATCCACTTTGTACTGCACCGGTCCGGAAGTTTCGACATAGATCTCCGGGACCGCGCCGGCCAGTTGAAAACCGATATCCTTTAAAACCACATTAAAATCAAGACGCAACCCCCCCGGGGTGCCGGTTCGCCGCGTAAGTTTATATCCGACCAGATAATCCAGATCAAAGACTACCCGTACCGTATTGTGGTCAAAACGGCTGACCCGTACCCCTTTAACGGGCCCGTCCACGAGGCCGGCGGTGGACAATGCCGGATCCAGTTCCACCCCGCTCACATCGATCACCAGCCGCTCGGGTTCGGCCAAAAGAAAAGAATGATAAGTAAAATCCCCCCCAATGAGTAGGTCATAACTGAGTTTCCCCTGGTCGTTCGTGCGGGTCAGCCCGAACAGGGCGCTCCCCGCCGGTTCCTTCTCCGGCGCCGCGGCGGCCGCCGGCCGGAAAAGCAGTTTCGCACCAGTCAAAGGGAACAGGAAGCACAGCAGAACAAAGGCGATGCACAAAACGGTTTTCATCTGGTACGACGATTTTCCCACATTGAATCCTCCCGCCAAAGCAATCTTCATCGTTTGAATCTTCGACTTGCAACCAAGCGTTCCTGCCCTGCGGACCGCCGGCAATAGCCGGAAGATGTTGGCAGACGGTCAGTCTACCTTTTCCAGCGGTGCCAGCTCAACCAGGAGTTCTTTAATCCCCAACCCGGGAAAGGCCACCTTTACCTTGGCCTCTTGTCCGCTCCCCTCAACGGTGATCACTGTTCCTTGTCCCCACTTCCGGTGGAACACCTTATCCCCGGGGCGGTAAGTAACGGACCCGGCCGGCCGTAGCGCGGCTGGCGGGGCCGCTGCTGGTGGCAAGGACCGGGAACCATGGGTGCCCGTCCCCGGCGGTTCGGGTGCCGTTGCTTCCCGGCGCCGCAGGAGCGCCGCGGGGATCTCCTGAATAAACCGGGAGGGCACTTGGTACTGAAAGTTACCGTAAAGGGTGCGCATCTGCGCATAGGAGAGGTACAAACGCTGGCGGGCGCGGGTCATCCCCACGTAACAAAGGCGCCGTTCTTCCTCCAACTCCGTTTCTTCCATCAGCGAACGGCTGTGGGGAAAGATGCCCTCTTCCATCCCAACCAGAAAGACAACGGGAAACTCCAACCCTTTGGCCGAATGGATCGTCATCAGCGTTATGCTCTCTTGCTCCTGGTACTGATCGACCTCGGCCACCAAAGCCACGGTCTCGAGGAAGGCACCCAACGACTGGTCGTCGCTCTCCTTTTCAAAACCGGCAGTGATCGAGAGGAACTCGTTCAGGTTCTCCAACCTGCTCTCGGCTTCCACCGTCCCCTCCTGCTGCAAACTGGCCAGGTAGCCGGATTTATCCAAAATTGCTCGCGTTAAGTTGGAGACCGAAAGGTTCTCTTTTAAGGTCAGCATCTCTTCTAAAAAGGCGGCAAAGCCGGCGAGGGCTTGCCCGGCCCGGCCGGTTAAACCGGGTACTTCCGCAACGCGCCGGAAGGCTTCCCTGGTATTCAAACCTTGGGCCTCCATAAAGGAAAAAAACCGTTCCAAGGTGGCCTCGCCGATCCCCCGTTTTGGGGTGTTAATCACCCGCCGCAAACTGATCCGGTCGTTCGGGTTATAGACCAGTTTTAAGTAGCTGAGCAGATCCCGGATCTCCTTGCGGTCATAGAAGCGTTGCCCCCCAACCACTTGGTAGGGAAGGCCTTTTTGGATCAATACTTCTTCAAACACCCGTGACTGCGCATTGGTCCGGTACAAAAAAGCGAAATCGGAGTAGCGGTAACCTTCGGTCCGGATCAACTCTTCCAGGGTCGCCGCCACCAGCCAAGCCTCTTCCCGTTCATCGGCGGCGGTAATGAGCGTGACGGGTTCCCCTTCGTCGTTCTCGGTCCAAAGAGTCTTCGTCTTCCGCGAATGGTTGTTCCGGATCACTTCGTTGGCCACCCGTAAAATGTTCTGCGTTGACCGGTAGTTCTGTTCCAACTTGACCACTTTAACCTCGGGATAATCCTTTTCGAAATCAAGGATGTTCCGGATGTCGGCATTGCGGAACCCGTAGATGGACTGGTCGTCATCGCCCACCACACACAGATTACGGTATTTGTCCGCCAGTAAACGGACGAAAACGTATTGGGCGTAGTTGGTGTCTTGGTACTCGTCGATCAAGATATACCTAAATCGTTCCTGGTATTTCTCAAGCACGGCCGGGCACTCCCGGAACAGGCGGATCGTCAAACCGATCAGATCATCAAAGTCGACGGCCCCATTGTCGGCCAGTTTCTTTTGGTAAAGCGGGTACACTTTCTTAACGATACTGGCCCAGAAATCAACCGCATCGGCCGCATATTCCTCGGGCCCGACCAACTCGTTCTTCGCCCGGGAGATGGTGGCTAGCACCGCCCGGGGGTTACAGGTTGTCTCACTGATATTCAACTCGCGCAAGACCTCCCGCACCACGATCAACTGGTCTTGCGTATCATAGATCACAAAATTGGGTGCCACCCCAATCGCCGCCCCGTCCCGGCGCAAAATCCGGACACAGGTTGCATGAAAGGTCATGAGCCAAATCAGTTCCGCCTGCGGGCCAATCAACTGCTCCACCCGCTCCCGCATCTCCTGGGCGGCCTTGTTGGTAAAGGTAACCGCCAGGATCCGCCGGGGATCAACCCCGTTCTGTAAAAGTTTCGCGATGCGGTAAGTCAGCACCCGCGTCTTACCGCTCCCGGCACCCGCTAAAATCAAAAGCGGTCCTTCAGTATGGCAGACCGCTTCCCATTGTGCCGGGTTCAGTTCGTTCCTCCATAATTCCAATTTTTAGTAGCCCCCAAATTCTTACTTCTTCCGCTGGTCGTTGACGCCGGAGCCCAACGGCCTACACCGCTGACCCGAACTTCTTGTCACCGTATCTTTCGACCACTGGGTTAGACCACTGAGTCCCGGCGGAGATCATACACTAGGGTTGTGTTCACCTATTTAAAAGTAAATCTACCACACCAATCTTTCTTCTGTCAAGGAAAACCAGATGGCGCTTCAAGCGTCAAGCCCAAACGCCCTACGGCCCATGAAAAAAGGCCGTCATCGTTAACGGCCTTTTTCGCATATCATCACCCGTATGTAGCTGTCAACTTAATTGGGCACAAACCCAAAGATGATGCCAGCCACACCCAAAATCAACGCAACAATACCAATGGTCTTGTTGGACTTGGTCTGCTGCTCAACGGCTTCGAGTCTGGCCTCTTGTTCGTCGACCTTGGTTTCGAGGGCGTCAACTCTGCTCACCAGGAAAGAAATGTTGACGTCACTGCGCAAATCCAATTCGGTCCTGAATTCTTCTTCCAAGCTGCGCAGAGCATCATAAATGGCGTCGATATCAGCAGCAGTGGCCACTTGCTCGTCCGCTAAAACCTGGCTAATCAACCGTTTAGCCTGGGCTTCGGTCAGAGCAACCCGTCCACCGTTCTCAGGGAGGGTAGCGCCGCCATCGATCTGGCTTTCCAGATACTTCAAGATGCGAGCGGTCAATTCCACCATTTCGTAACGGGTGGCATACCTTTCGCCCTTGAAGGTACCGTCGGGGTAGCCTTTTAACAACCCGGCATTATACAACAGAACAAAGTTGTCATATGCCCAGTGGGTCGCTTTCGGCGCATCCTCAAAGGCACCCATCGCTACCGGAACGACTGAGAACAGCATCGCGAGCGAAACTAAGACGACCAGTACTTTTCTCATTCTCATCCTCCTTCTTTATGTATTTTTGAGCCAAGGAGAACTGGAGATACTTAGGAACGCTTCATCCCCCCAACCTCCTAAAACACAAGGATGGCTCTTATACCATATTATTCTCTTTCTTGGATCAAATTCCTCCCTTTTTCACTAGATAATTTCATCATAATCATCCACGGATACAGGGCGCTGTTAATTTATTCTATTCTTTAAACCCTTCCCCCAACACTTCATGGACGGTCGTAATAATCACAAAAGCCTTCGGGTCTTCCTCCTTCACCAGCCGTTTCAACCGCATCTCTTCCGTCCGCCCAATCACACAGAGCAGAACCTCGCGTTCCTGGCCCGAATAGAAGCCGCGTCCGCGCAGACCGGTGACCCCCCGGTCCAGTTCAGTCAGGATCCGTTGGGCGATCCGTTCGGCCCGGTCGGAGATGATGTAAACCCCTTTTGAGTAGTTAAAACCATCTAATACGCCATCTATAATTTTACCAGAAACTACAATTGAGATCAAGGCGTAGAGCATGAGATCCACCGATTGAAAGGCCAAACCGGCCAGGGCAATCACCAAGCCGTCGAGCACTAAAAGCGCTTGCCCCATCGACAAACTGGTGAAATGGGCCAGCAGTTTCGCGGCCAGATCCGTCCCGCCGGTTGTCCCATGGTAGCGAAGGGCGACCCCCACCCCCGCGCCGGCCAAGACTCCGCCCCACAAGGAGCCCAACAGGGGGTCGATGGTCAACGGGTGGACCATCGCGCCCCAGTACTCGACCGCCACCGCCAGCAAGACGGTGCCGAAGACGGTCTTCACCCCAAAACTGGGCCCAAAAACAAAAAGGCATGCCAGAAAGAGGGGGATATTCACCAGGAGCATGACCACCCCCACCGGCCACCGCCACAGATAATACAGGATCGTCGCCAGCCCGCTGACCCCGCCGGCGGCAATTTTGTTGGGAATCAAAAACCAGACCAAAGCCAGGGCGGTGAGATTAACTCCCAAAAAAATCCCGAGATAATCAATGATGCTCCTTTTCAGGCGGTTGCCGATCCCCTTCCTTTGCCCCATCTGTTCTCCTCCTCATCAATCCTTCTTCTTGTGCGGGTGGGCGGCGCGGACCATGCGGACAAACGGGGGCAAAACCCGTAACCGCCGCCACCGGGCCGGTTCCCGCCAGACCCGGTACGCCCATTCCAGACCAATGTTCCTAAGCCAAACCGGCGCTCTTTTACTCCGGCCCGCCCAAAGATCAAGAAGACCGCCGACCCCGATCCCCACCGTCACCGCCAGGTCAGACCAGTACCGGTCAAGCCACAGTTCCTGGCGGGGGATCCCCATCCCGACCAAAAGCAGATCCGCGCGGGCCCGGTTGATCGCCGCCACAACCCGTGCGTCATCAGCCGGCGAAAAAAAACCATGGGCGACCCCGGCCACCGACAACCCGGGCCAACGCTGCCGGATGCGGGCCGCCGCCTGTTCCCCCACCCCCGGTTCACCGCCGAGTAAAAACAGGCGGTACCCGCCGGCTTGTTCCCGCGCCAGCAGGGTCTCGACCAGATCAACCCCGGTCACCCGTTCTTGCTGGTGCCAACCCTGCCGCCGCAGCGCCCAAACAATACCGATCCCGTCGGGAACCACCAGATCGGCTCCGCGGAGCGCCTTTTGCAGCTCAGGATGGTCCAAGCCTGCCATCACCATCTCCGGGTTCAGCGTCACCACCCTTAACCGTTCACCGACGGCAAGGGCGGCCGCCAACCGGTCCACCGCGGCGGTCAGCGAAAGCGGATCGACCGGAAACCCCAACACCCCTAACCTTTCGCCAGCACCGCCTGCACCTGGTTGATAAACCACCGCCGGTCCTCCTCTCCTTTTTGCTCCATAAGCGCCGCCTGCTGCCAAACCTCCTGGTAAGCAGCGACTGGATCCGCCAAAATCTTTTTAATTACCGTGCAGACCCCCAATAACAAGGAAGGATCCGGCCACGACCAACAGGTCCAGCCCACTTGGCGGCAGAAGGCGTGGAGTTTCGGATCCGCGCCCAGACCAATCCCGGGAAGGCGGTAACGGGCGGCCAGTAACAAGCCGTGCAAACGTTCACTAAGCACCACGCTTAACTCGGCAGCGACAGTAAAGAATTCCGCCGGCTCCCGGATACACCAGGGCGGGATCAGTTTTAGCTCGTCGGCCAGTTGGTACGCCGCCTGCTCATCCGCGGGGGACAGCGTAATAAGTTGTAAATTACCAAACAACGAGTTTAAAGTCAAAAGCAGTTCCTTCTTTTTCCTCCCCCGCCCCGCCCGGAAAATATAGCCCACCACCGGTGTGCGCTTTTTTCGCGGGGCCATGCTTGACCAAGCCGTGGGGAAAGGATAGTCCCACAAGGGATCCACCCCCAAGTAAAGCTGGGGGATGTTCACTTCCATCTCCGCCAACGTCATGAGGGAGTTTTGGTCACGGCAGCCAATGGTTTCCGCCAAGTTCAAAACCGGGCGGGCTGCTTTCCGCCCCCAAGAAGACAGAGGACCGATCCCCTGACCGGTCAGGATGATCGCCACCCCTCGCCGGTGGCCCATACGCAAAAGCGACAGATAATAAAGGAGACTCCGCTTGCTGGTTACATCCTGAAAGATACTCCCGCCGCCCCCCACCAAAAGATCCCCCGGGGCCATCATCCGTCCCAGGCGCCAGAGGTTCCAGCGGTTGGCCACAGTATAAGGAGCCTCCCCGTCCTGAGCGCTTTGGTGCTTGTTCCCGGTCAAGACCACCAGCTCAAAACCGGGGAAATATTGTCGAAAGATTTGGGTGTAGTAAGCGCATAAAAGTTCGTCCCCAAGGTTGCCAAAACCATAATAGCCAAAGAGAAAGACCTTCGGCATCAAACCCCCCCAATGCTCCACCGGCCACGCTAAACAGGGGTCTCCGCTGCGCTGGTGACCGCCGGTTTCCCTTCGGCGGTTACCAGTGCAAAGGCAAACCAGAAGAAAAAAGAGCCGAGCGGAACCGCCCAGATGCTCTCGGCCAAGCCGGCGACCAGTTGACCGCCGAAGGCGGCGCGCACTCCCCATAACAGCCGGTCATCCCGGCCCTCTTTCCCCAGACGGCAGGCGGACTGGCGGAACCGCCAAAGCAACCACCCAAAAACGAGCAAGGCGGGGATCCCCTTCTCCGCGGCCAGTTGTAGATAATGGTTATGGACGTGGTCAACCCGCAGAGGCCGTAATGCCAACCGTAGTTCATGGTGGCCGGCTCCCGTCACGGGGTATTTCTGCACCAGCGACCAGGTTTCCTGCCAAATCAAGAAACGGTACGCCACCGTCCCGCTGGCCAATGGATTGGTCCCGATCCGGCCCGCCACCGACGGCATGAAACCGGCCAGGAGAAGGATGGCCGCAACTAAACGGCGGCAGTTGGCCGGTTCCCGGGGTCCCCAATACAAAAAGAGGGCGACCAGGGCGGCCACCCAGGCGGTCCGGGCGTAGGTAAAAAGCAAGGCCGTTGCCGTCAAACCGATAAGCACCATAGCCAGGAAGACGCCTGACCGGCGCCGGCGGGTCTTTCCCTTCGCTTCTTCCGCACCGGCTAGAAAAAGGGGGAGCAGATAAGCCAAGAACAACCCGGTACGGTTGGGGTTGCTCCAAAGGCCGGTGGCCCGGAAAGGGAGTACGCCCCGTTCGGCCGGCGCCACCCAACCCGGAGGGAAAGAAGGGGCAACCGCCGCCTGGACCAGGATCAGCCCGCCCGTAAGCAAACCGATGACTTGCAAAGCAACCAACCACCGCCGGTCCTCACGGCCAAAAAGACCGGCAACATAACCGGCCCCGGCGATGATGCCCTCTGCCCCCCAAGTGCGCAACAGAGAAGCGGACCCCGGTGCCCAGAGCGTAGAAAAAAAAGACCAGCCTAACCAGAGGTAAAGCGGTCTGTACTGTCCCCGGCCGGATAAGGGGAGAAAAAAAGCCGGGAGAAAAAAAAGATACGCCAACAATTCCTGCGGCTGCAAAAGGATCAAGACGAAAGTAAAAAAGAAGAGGCGGGGCCAATAGGCCAAAACCCGGCGCTGCACCTGCTTCACTCCTCAACCACCAGCATCCGGTTGATGGTACCGGTAAATTCCACATAAAAGGTGTGAAAGTCCCGTTGTTGCCCGGACCGGACGATCTCCCGGCCAAAAAAGACTCCTTCCCGCGCCACAATCTTCCCCTCCCGTTCCAAAACCAACACCAGCCCCGGCCGGTCGTTTCGGGGAAACGCTTCGCCCCAATCCCGCACCGCCGGGTCCAAACCGGAAGGAGTGGTTTTTTTGATAATCTTCCCCATAAATTCACCGGTTGTGCGGTCCTTAACCCACTGGCCAACCGCAATCTGGGCCGCCTGTTCAGCGGCCAGCGCTTCCACCACCACTTCCAGCCGGACCGTCTTCAACGCTTTCGGGTCAACACGGGGCCAAGCTTGAACCAGCGTTCGTCCGATCAAGGCCAGAAGCGCCAGCCCCAAGAGCAGATCCAACCAGTGCAGCCGGCCGCCGCGCCGCTCCTGGCCGGGGTCGAAAGTCAAGGTTTTCCCATCCTTTACCCGCCAATCACCTTTTCCCGCTCGCCGGTGAGGACATTAATTCGCCAAGTCCCCATCTTTTCTTCCGCGCCCGTTGTTTCCACCCCGGCGCTGACCCGGATTAAGAACGCTTTACTGTCCGGTTCCCATTGCCGGAAGGAGACATTATATTCACCAACCGGGAAGGCCTGATCCAGATGGAAATTGAGCCGGTTTTTCTCGTCAACCTGATAGACCTCAACCCGATCCGTACCGGCGGTACTGCGAATTTCCACCGCCAAATAACGGCTGTCCGGGGAAAAAGCCTGAAGAATTACGTGTTGCCCGTAATAAAGGTCCAGCGGTTCCAAGGTGACCTGTTCCGGCTCGGGGGTTTCGCCGGTCCATTTCAAGACGGCCAAAGCCCCGTTGGTCCCCGTCGTGCCAAAAGCAACACGGCGGTTTTCCGGGTTTAAGATCACCGTGGTGTACCCGGCCCGGCCGGCCTCCAGCTCCGTCGTACCCCCCAGGGGCGTCAACCGCGGGGGAAATTCCGCCAGACGATAGAGGTTGACTTCCGTGGTCTCCCCTTTTTCCCGCCGCACCCAGAGCAGATCGGTGCCGACCCCCCGCACTTCGACGGTTTTCAAGAGGCGGGCCGAGGCGACCCGGTACTCATCGGCGTTAAAACTGACGATCAGATCCTCGGTGATGTTCGCCCCGTACGGTTGGCTGCGGTCCAGCAGTTGCAGGTTGACGGTGAAGGCATAGCGTCCGTCCGTGAGATCCGCTTCTTCCATTATTTTATACCCGACAAACTCCCGGTTCGGCGCCGCCTGCAAGGTTAAATCCCCACTCTGGTAGTCATGCCACGCTTCGTCGTTCAAATAGGCGCGGAGCTTGTCTTCATTCTCATCCGCCAACCGGGCGTTCAGAAAGGAGGATAACAGTTCCCGTGCTTCCCCGCGGTTACCTTGGGGAACCGTTGGTTGCCGTTCGGGGATGTTCAAATAATCCCACAGATTACATCCTTGCAAAGAGAGGACCAGAAACAGGGAGAGTAACTTAGACCGGGCGGTCATGGGGCTGCCACCTCACTCTTTTTTTCTCCTTCTCATTCTCCCCTTTTTGGGTAGCCTTTAAACCCGTTACTTTCCGGTCCATTTCCACCGTAGCATTTCTAACTTTTTATTAATTTATCCTTGAAAAGAAAGGGTTTTCCTTATTATTCTTGAATTCAACGGACATAGGAAACTACCTTTTGCATCAGCAAACCCTAAGGGAAGGTGGGCATTTTGGATCGTAAAGTGGTGAGCCGCAACCAGAAGCTTTCTCCGCTTGTTTCCGGCTTGATCGTTCTTGTCCTGATCGGTCTTTCCTCCCTCGGCGTCCGCGCCGCCGAAGCCCTTTTCGCGGCCGGCATCTTTGTCACTTTACCCCCGGACCAAGAGGTGGACCCCGCCGAGGTGGTCACGTATATTTTCCGGGTCGAAAACCGCACAGCCGAAACCGTCTTCCTGGAAGCGAAGGCCCACTCCACACAAGGCTGGCCCCTGCTCGGCCCCACCGGTGAACTGGTGTTGGCCCCCGGTGGCGAAGCGTATGTGGTTTGTTCGCTTCTGGTTCCGGCAACGGTGACGGCGGGAACGGAGGACGAGTTACACCTGGTTTTAAGCGGGAGTAATAACGAAAGAGTTTATACCGTGCGGACAAAGGTCAAAGCCGTTCGCCAACTGAAATGGGAACCACTGCCCCTCTACCGGGCGGAAGCGGGGACCGAGGTTTTAATCTCCGCCCGTCTGCTCAACTTGGGAACAACCGCCGAACAACTAGATCTGGAGATCCTCTCGGAAAAGGGCTGGCCCGTCTATTGGCACAACCCAACCAAAAACCCGCTTGACCCCGGCCAGACCCGGGACATCCTCCTGCGTTGTCAGGTCCCCGCGGCAACGCCGGCGGGCACCATGGAAGAGATCGTCGTGCGTCTGCAGGGCAGCGGTCCCGAAGCCCCGGCTTTAAAGGTGAAGATCTTGGTGACCGGGACCCAAAGCGCCCATCGCGATCAAGAACTGGTGATTCCCATCAGTTCCGCTGTCAACTTTAATTATCTGCCGCCGACCCCCGGGACAAACTTGCCTTGGAATCTAATCTGGCGCACCGGCAGCGATCTGTCCTCCTCGACCCGGATCGACGTTTTTTTCAGTGGCACCCACGAAGCCCCGCCCCCAACCACCGCCTTCTTGGGGGTGACCGGTGACCAGTGGACCTTACGCCTGGGCACCTTGGGGCATAACTGGGACGGTCCGATCCCGCCACCCACCTACTCATCCTTCCTTTACTTCCAGGACCAGAGGACGCTCCCCTGGCGCCTTTGGGTGGGGCCCTCCACTGCCGACGCTACTCCTGTGTGGTGGGGCACAACCCTCATGCTGCCCCGGGCCAATCTGCGCCTTAACTATCTGCAAAATCTGGAACCGGAACGCTACTACCAACACGCACTCTCCGGCACGTACCAACTTTATGCTTCCCCGCTTTATGGCTGGAAAGTAACCACCAACGGCGCCGTCGGTTTTGGTGAGGACAGTCCCCTCACCCAGGGCGGAATCGGCGTGAACTGGCGGGCGGAAGACTGGGAGCTCAGCGGGGAATTCAATAAAGGCACCGACTTTTACACCCTGACCGCCTTTGACGAATTGGCCTTCGCCGGCCACACCTATACCCGCAACAATCTGCGTCTCGCTTCCGGTTACACCTGGCGGGAGGAGGAACAACCGAGCACTCCTTTGCTCCGGAGCAACAAAGTATGGGCCGAATTAACCGCCGGCGACTACCGGTTCGGTCTGGCGCATACCCGCCGTTCCGACGGGCGGATCAACGAGATCAAAGCTGGGACTACCTGGCGCCACACTCGAAACGTCTTCAGTTTTGCGGCCAATTACATCCATGAGGACCTGCCCCTCTTCCGCCAGTCATTGCTGTTAAGCAGCCGGTACCGCTGGCGGTTCACACCCGAAAATTATCTGGAAACACAATTGAACGAAACCTTCACATATGAGCAGTCCACCCTAAGCAACCGGCCCGAGATCGGGGTGCGCTGGCGTTACACCCCCGTCCACCACCCCTGGAACTGTTTCGGGTTGGTCCATTGGGACCTGTCGGAAGCACAGAGCAAAATATCTTTCTTCCAAACGGGGTTCAGCGCCCAAATGACCCCGGGCACCTCCTGGCAGATCTTGGCCCAACTGTTTTATCATGAACAGGAACCGGTTTATAGTATGAGTTTCCGGCTCCAACATGAGGATCGCTTCCACATCCCGTCACCTTGGTCGGGCCTGCACGGCAAAGCCTTTGTCGATCTGGACCGGAACGGATTGTATAGCACCAATGAACCGGTCCTCGCCGGACTACCCATCGTCCTGAACGGCCGCCAGGAAACGGTCACTGACACCGACGGCAACTGGGAGATTGCTTTCGTCGGCTCCGGAACCCATTATATTGAGATTCCCACCCAATTCAGCGGGTACTATGCGGTACAAGCCAGAAAAGAGATCATCGCCGAGCCGCAAAAATCCGTGGCGGTTTTGCTGCCCTACCTGCCGCCGACAGAAATCTACGGCCGGATCTTCGTCGACACCAGCACGGACCATCTGTTGGCAACAGCGCATCCCGCATTGACCCCGGTCAGCATTGCCGTCTATGATCACCATGGCACTTTGGTCATGGAAAAAAGCGCCGATCTGAGCGGCGCCTTTTTCCTCACCCTGCTCCCGGGTGAATACCACTTGGCAGTAATCTTTAACGACCCTGCTTTGGCAGAAGTTTATGAACAACCAGAACCGGTCAGTTTAGAAATCACGGCGGTTTCGCCGCTTCACCTCGCCATTCCGGTTCGTCCCGTACCAAGGGAGATCGAGTTCTTCCATGAAGAGAACCTGCCTCTGGAGGTTGGGGAGTTCTATACGGAAGACAACTGGTAATTGACCTGCACCTTATACTGACCGGGTCCGGCGTGTTCCGGACCGAATAATACCAAGCGAAAGTAAACCTTCAGTTCCTGCCAGCCATTGGTATAGCCGCCGGTGGTGAGAATCTGCTCCGTGACCCTGAGCGGCTGCCAGTTGGTCCCATCCAGCGACCATTCGATAGCCCCCTCAGCCAAACCTTGTTCGCTCACCCCACTAATAAGGAGGCGCCATTCTTTTCTTCCGTTAGAGAAGACCCGCACCGGGATGTACTTCTCCGTGGAAGTCGGTGTATAGTAGAAGGGATAGGTCGGTGCCGGGTAGGGCTCTTCCGGGTTGGCACGGGTCAGATCAAAGGTGATCTCGCCGGAACCCATCTCCATCTTCAGAATCTCTGGGATCTCGACCCGAAGCTTATGGTGGGCATGTTGCCCGGCGGCCTCAACCTGAAACACCGGCCATGAACCTATCAATGACATGATTAATAGCAAAATCCCCGCAAACTGCGGAACCAATCGGGAGTTTTTCACGTCTTCCTCCTCCCTCCACAGACGCAGGGACGCCAAAAAAACAAAACGGATTTTTTCGGCGGCCCGGCGATCATAGTGTTACCACTTTAGACCCGTAGCTTTGCGCCCCCGTCTTTCGACGGGTTTGCCCTTATCGTAAAATCCTTCGCTTTTCTCTTTTCAGTTTTATTATATATTATTTTTCAACAATTGGCAATCCTTCACAGGTTAACTAAGGTTAACGTTAGTGTACTATTGTAGCGACCGGGACTTTCGTCCCCCCTTAAGACCAGGCGAAAAGATAAATAATCGCTGTACAGGCGCAAAAGACCGGAATACCGCGCTACTTCCTGGTTTTTACCCGGCGCCGGCATCCGCCGGTAACTGCCGCTCTGCAGCTTCCACTCCAGCCGCTCCAGGGGGATCCGCTCCCCCCCGGAAACAAAATCTTCCCCGGAAAGAAGCAGTTGCCATTGGCCAAAGAGCACCAGTACATTAAAGGAGATGGCGTTCTCCGCCTCAAAATACTCAAGGGTCGGGTCAAAGGGATCGGTCTTCAGTTCCCCCAGGTTGGCTACGGAATTACCCAGCGAAAGGAGCGCGCCAAATTCCACATCCACACCCTGGGCGCGAAAGGGCACCAGCACCGCCGCCAGAAGCAATCCCAGCAGCAATAGGCAAACCCGGTTCTTCCCCATCAAGCCCACCTCCTAAGGCACAAACAGAGTGTACGTTATGGGCGCCGTATAAGTTCCTCCCCATTCGTCACCCCTTAATTCCAGACGGTAGGAGATTTTTTTACTATACCGCAGACCGGTACGCGGCTGGTGGTCTCTTTTGCGGGCCAACACCACATACCGGCCGCTTGCCGGCATATTCTGGTATGTGCCGTCTTCCGTCCGCCATTGCAACCGGGCAATGGGGATGGTCCGGTTCCCGTCCCGGAGATCGTCGGCCGAAATCCGGACCTCCCAATCGTCCTGGATATTGCAACGGTAATCAACCTGAACCGCGTTGATCCGTTCATAATAAAGGCGTCCGTTCACGCGGCGCGGTTCCCCCAGATCGACAGCGGGTACCGAAAGGGCGAGTTCGATCCGTTCGGGAATAATATACAATTCCAGGACACAATCGGCCATTTTGGTCGGTTGTGCCGCCAGGAAAAAAGCAGGTAGAATAAGGATCATTCCCCACCGCCACCAGCGCTTGTCCATAGTTGCCCTCCTTTTCCTCTTCCGCACCTGACCGGGGCCGTCCACCTTTACGACGGTCCCGCCACCGCCACGCCCAGAACCCTCTTCTATAGCACCGTAAAGACCACTTGGTAGCCGGCCAGCTTGGCACCGCCATAATCCACCACGGCAATCGCCACGTAACTCCCCGGCTTGAGCCGCAGTTCCTCTTGGATCCGAATCTCCCGCCGGCTCTGGGGCAGAACTTTACTGAGCGGGATGGTCACCAGCCCCACCCGTTTGTTCTGGAGATCTTTAATTTCAATGCGTCCCGACGGCTCCAAAACGGAATCGCCTTCATTTACAAAGACGAGGCGCGCGGTGACTCCCGGTCGTCCATTCACCAGCGTGCTTTGGATGGTAAAGGCATCAATCCGCCCTTTCGTAGTCACCGTTCCGGGCACGGTCACGGTGATGCTCCCCCCCACCCGGCCACTCATCCGCATGCCGCTGGCGGGTAACGCCGAATACGGAAGGAACTCCACAAAGAACATGCTCCAATAATCGCCGGGCGCGGTTCCCAACGGCACCTGCCCGCGGATCGTGACGATTTTTTTGCTGCCGGCCGGTAACACAAACTCGGTCGGCTCAATCCGCAGCCAAGGGGTGGCGGACCGTTCCACCTGGCCCGGATCGGTATAAAACTGAACGGTCCCCTCCAAGTCTAGATCCCAATCCATAAAGTAGGTTTTTACTCTGATCTCTTTATCCGGGTCACCGTAGACCTCAATCTGGCCTTCAAAATAGTCGCCACCGTCCACTGTAAACATCAAGCGGGGCGGCGTCACGGAGATACTGTTTGTCAACCCCGTCAAGGACAAAAAGCCCACCAAAAAGGTGAGCAAAAGCCAACTTCGCCATCGCTTGAGGATTGGTTTCATCACTTTGATGTTTCACACCTACTTCACACTCTTGGTTGCCTCTATATGTAAACTAAAGGGTCACCAACGTATAGGTAACGGTGCTGCTGTATTCACCCGCGTAGGCATTCTCCGGTAATTCCATGGCGTAGTAAATCTCGGTGCTCGTATTGACCGGTTCCAGACCGGATGCAACAACAACCTCGGTTTCGGACATCCGTTGATCGGTTTTGTCCGGCTCCGTTCCAAAATAAAGGTAATCAACGGGGATCGTGACGCTGGGGTCTACCGCATTTTGGAATGCGGTCGCCGAAACCTTTAATGCCCAGCCATCCCTATGATTGCAACGGTACGTAACCCTTAGGGGTGTTGTGGACACAACCCGCTCCTGGAGCATGCTCCCCACCAAAAAGCTGCCTAAATCAATGCTGTCCGTCGACAACTCCAACTCGGCAATCTCCGGGATCGTGACAATTATATCGTGGCTTTTCTGGATGGCAAAGGTTGTCCCAAAAACGAAGACCAAGAAAATAATGGGCATTAATATTCTCATTTCTCTCCGCATGGTAAAGATCCCTCCTTGATTAATCGCAAAATTTTAACACAAAAAAACCGGCCTAAAGGCAACAACACCTTTAGCGCCGGTTTCACTACTCGCTCATCTCAAGCCAAGTGACCAGTTAAAGCCTGAGAATCATCGCCTCGCTAATGACTCAGATGAGAAATGTTATATTCTGTTTTTAGTTCGCCTTATTATAACTGATCGGACAGGCTTTGTCAAACATTTTCCCTGCTGATCAGTACAAAACTTTAAAAAAATGGCTCCCCGAGTTGGATTCGAACCAACAACCGCCCGGTTAACAGCCGGGTGCTCTACCGTTGAGCTATCGAGGAACGCCTTGCATTTGTTATATTACCACGTTAACAGTCTTTTGTCAAGAAAAAAATAGAATTTTAGAACCCGATTTTTGCTTTAACTTTTTGTTAATGCGGACCGGGCAGGCCGGACCGCAAGGAATAGAAGCAGCCATTACCCTAGGTGAGAAACGGTAAAGTTTCATTTCT
>JAAYHQ010000010.1 GCA_012727425.1 Bacillota bacterium | reverse complement strand
CCTCTGTCACCGGATCGGGTTTATTGTCGGCGGGGAAATTGTCAAAATTGACCGTGTACAAGATTTACTCAATGAGGCACAGCAAAAAAAGACCGTTGAGTTTGTCATCGCACAAGCGCGACCAGATCTTGAAGCCATTCTTTTGGCGCATTTTCCCCAGTTTACCGTGGAGCAGAGCGTTCCGCAGCGCATCCGCATCAGTGCCGCGGCGGAGATCCCACTAATGCCTTTGCTGCGCCTTTTTGCGGAGCATGGCATTGATGTGCTTGAGGCGAGAAGATTACGGCCTTCCCTGGAGGAGGTTTTTGTCAAAATTACCGGGCTTGAAATCAGCAAAATGAAGGCGGAAAAGGAGGGGGGTAAAAAATGAGACCCGGACTTGCTTTTTGGAGTATTTTACAGAAAGACATGCGCAACTACTACCTAAAACCCCCCAACATCAGCTGGGGGATTATTTTCCCCGTCTCTTGGTCGTTGATGTTTATTCTGCGGTCCGCCACGCCGGTGGATATCCGTGACCTCCTTCCCGGGGTGATGGCCTTGGTTATGCGAAAGGGACTTTTTACTTGTATTTCGAAACGAAAATGGATTTGATCAAACATTTTGCCCTTCAAATCTTCGACCGTTTTTACCAAGCCTTCCAAGCGGCGCTTTCGGAACGGCAGGCCGATCCCTTTGCCCAGATCGACCGGCTCTTTGATCTTCTTTATGCCGTCATGAAGGAAAACGAGGATAATTTGCGGCTCTTCCATACCCATGAAATCCTCAATCCCGTGCTGGAACAGAATTTTGGCCGCCCGTATCTGGAGGCATTCTTCGGGCAGCTGGCCGCCTTTTTACAGGCCGGTATTGACGGCGGTTATTTCCGGTCGTTGGATCCGCAGTTGTATGCCAGGATTCTCTTCGCGCTCGGTCATGGGTTGTTGGAATCGGCCTTGCTCCATGAAGACCCGGCAACGCCAGAAACGTTGAAAAAGGAATTGGCGGAGATTATCCGCCGAATACTGGCAAAACCAAAGGAGTGAACGGGATGGGCTTTATCCGGTTTCAAAAGGTCGTCAAAGAATATGCAACGGGTGCCCGCAGATTTCGCGCCATTGACCAGATTAGTTTCGAGATCAATAAGGGCGAATTTGCGGTAATTCTTGGCCCGAGTGGAGCGGGCAAAAGCACCATCCTTAATTTACTGGGGGGAATGGACCAGGTAACGGCGGGGGCGATCTATATTGACGGACAAGATATCACCAAATACGATGAGGACGCACTAACCCTTTACCGGCGGGAAGCAGTGGGGTTTGTCTCTCTGGGTCGGTCTCTTGGGGGGAGTGGCCGGTTTGGTCCTTGGCCCGCAGCTTATTCCGCCTGTTTTGTTTACCATGCAAAAGAGCCTTTACACCCTTCCGGAGTGGAGGGCGGTTGTTTCCCCCTCCTCCTTTTGGATCGTACTTATGGCCGCTTTCTGCTGCGGGGTTTCCAGCTATTTCGCCTGTCGCCGGATGCTACAGGAAGTCCCCGCAGCCACGTTAAGACCGGCGGTGCCGAAGGCCGGACGGCGCAACCGTTGGGAGAAGACCAGGTTATGGTCGCGTTTCAGTTTTGCGGTCCAGTGGAATCTCCGGGACGTGGTACGGAGGAGAGTCCGTTCCTTGATGGCCGTGATTGGGGTCATGGGCTGTACGGCGTTGCTCATCTTTGGCCTTGGCCTACAGGATACGGTTAATGGCGTGAGCAAGTTGCTCTATGGGGAATTGTACTTAAATAAATACAAAATAAAGCTAACGGCCGATTACACCCGGGAAGACTTGGCGGTTTTAAGCGACCGTTATCACGGTCAATGGATCCAGGAAGCCAATGTTGAACTGAAGGCCGGTCCACGGAAAAAAAGCGGCTTTCTAACCGTCTTGGACCAAGGGGATCAGGTTCAGCTCCGGGATCACCGGCGGCAGGAGATGCCCCTTCCGGATGAGGGGATCGGCCTCACCAGAAAGATGGCCCGGCTTTTACAGGTCGACCTTGGCTCCGCGCTCCAGTGGCGCATCGCTGGGGAAAAGGATTGGCAGGAAGCAAAGGTGGCGGCGCTCTATTGGCTACCGATGGGGCAAGGTATAATCATGGGGAAAGCCGAGTACGAGCGGGCCGGGCGGGTGTTCCGGCCGACGGCTTACCTCACTTCGGACCAGGTGACGGAAGCCCACCTCTTAGCCGGGGTTGCCAGCGTCCAAGAGCAAGAGCAGATGGTAAAGGCCTTTGACGAGATGCTGGAGAGCTTGCGGCTGATAACAGCCATCTTGGTGCTGGCGGCGGTGGCCCTGGGGAGCGTGGTCCTTTATAATCTGGGCGCTTTGTCGTTCGTGGAGCGCACCAGAGAGCTGGCCACTTTACGGGTTTTAGGCTTTTTACCTAAACAAATCCGTTCCCTGTTGCAAATGCAAAACCTCTGGTTTACGGTGATCGGGATTGGGCTGGGCCTCCCTGTTGGTTACTGGCTCATCAGTTTCCACTGTCAACCATGCCGGATCATATCGATCTCTTGACCGATATCTCCACCACTTCAATCCTGGCGGGGATCACCGGCACCTTTGCCGTTTCGGTCTTGATTGATTTATTGTTGTCCAGAAAAGTGGCGACGATTGATCTGGTCACGTCCCTCAAGGCGGTGGAGTAAGTAAGGAGTCAAGTATAAATTTAGGCTAAAGCGGACTTATTATTAACATGAAAGATAAAAAGTGGGCAAAAATTTTTGACCGGGATCAAATTAAATTCCGGGGAGATCTGCTATGATGAAACCGATGATAAAGCGAGGAAATAAAACAGGAAAGGAAGGAACAACATGTCTTTTGATCGCGTGAAGACAGAGCACCTCAAGAAACTGGAGCAATATGTGCCAATTGTTGCCCGCGTGCATGGGGGGAGTCACCCGGAATTTCTTGAAGTCCAAAAAATATTTGCTCAGATCAACCGGAAGCTGAAGGAAGCCGGAACCGGAAAACCGGAACTGAACAATGAGTTCCAAGAATTGCGGGCCATTACGGACCATTATACCGTGCCCGATGATGTCTGTGAAAGCTATGCTGCGGTCTACCAAATGCTGGCCGAGTTGGATGAGGCCTATCGGGCTTAAGGACGCCTATCCAGAAACGGGGGAAAGGTGGTAGCGGCATGCCGCGGTATATTTTAAGAAATAAAAACAAGATTGCCTTAATGAGCGGTGTTTTGATTGCCCTCGGGTTTTTGAGTAAGTGGACCATGGGCAACCAGGTACTTTTTGAAGGGGCGTTAATCATGGCGGCGCTCTTTGGGGTCGCGCCGGTTGCGCTCCAAGCCTATCAAGCACTCAGGGTAAAAGTGGTCAGTATCGATGTTTTAGTGACCATCGCCGTGCTGGGGGCGTTTTTCATCCGTAATTTCGAAGAAGCGGCCATCGTCACATTTCTCTTCCTCTTTGGGGCATTTTTAGAACAGCGGACCCTGAACAAAACGCGTTCCGCCATCAAAGCACTGACGGAGCTGGCCCCGGAGAGCGCGCTCAAACGGCAGGAAGACGGCGCGTTTGTCGAAGTGGAAGTGGACGAGGTGGCGGTCGGCGATGTTTTACTGGTGAAGACGGGGGCGAAGATTCCCGTTGACGGCCACGTGGTCGCCGGCGAAGGCAGTGTTAACGAAGCAAGCATCACCGGTGAGTCCCTCCCCGTGGCGAAGGAAAAGGGGTCAAAGGTTTATGCCGGAACTATCCTTGATAACGGAACGATCCAGGTTGTGGCGGACCGCGTTGGGGAGGACACCACCTTCGGGAAGATTATTGAACTGGTCGAGGAGGCCCAGGACTCCAAATCGGTGGCGGAGCGTTTCATCGACCGCTTTGCCAAATACTATACCCCGGCCGTTCTGGTCCTCGCCTTAATCGTCTGGCTGTTTTCGCGCCGGCTCGAACTGGCCATTACCATTCTTGTGTTGGGTTGTCCGGGCGCTTTGGTCATTGGCGTTCCCGTCTCGAATGTGGCCGGGATCGGTAACGGGGCCAAGCATGGGGTCCTGTTGAAGGGCAGTGAAGTGGTCAGTGCCCTTAGTCGTGTGCAGACCATGGTCTTTGATAAAACCGGCACCCTGACGGTGGGGAAGCCGGTGGTGGCCGAAACAGAGTATTACGGCGACAACATAGAAGAAGTACTGGGTTATCTGGCCAGTGTGGAACGGGAATCGGATCATCCCCTGGCCAAAGCGGTTTTAGAAGCGATCGGCGCGACCGAATTTTGGCCGGTGGAAGCAACGGAAGTGGTGAAGGGGGCCGGGATCGTGGCCCGGGTTAACGGCCACCGCATTGCCGTGGGGAATGTGGCCCTGATGGAAAGGGAAAAGGTTGAACTGAGTGCAAAAGCCCGTGCGGATGTGGCACGTTTTGAAAAGAACGGCAATTCCCTGGTCTTGACGGCCGTCAATGGCGAGTTAAAGGTTTTGCTGGGGGTGCGTGACCGGATCCGTCCCGGCGTGCAAGCAGATCTCCGCAGGCTCAAAAAGCTGGGGGTCGAGAACCTGGTTATGCTGTCCGGGGACAACCAGGGCACGGTTGATGCGGTCAGCCGGGAGCTGGGTTTGACGGAAGCCCATGGCCACATGTTACCGGAGGAGAAAGCTGCCTATATTAAGCGGTTGATTGAGGAGGAAGGCCAGGTGGTTGCCTTTGTGGGCGACGGGGTGAACGACAGCCCGTCTCTGGCTTTGGCCCACATTGGGATCGCAATGGGGGGCGGGACCGACGTGGCGATCGAAACCTCCGACGTGGTCCTGATGAACTCGGATTTTAGCCGTCTCCCCCACGCGCTGGGTTTGGCAAAGGCGATTGTCCGTAATATGAAGCAGAACATTTTTCTTGCGGTCGGTGTTGTCTTTGTCCTTCTGGCCGGACTTTTGTTTAGCGACTGGGTGAATATGTCAGTCGGCATGTTGGTTCATGAAGGGAGTATCTTGGCCGTCATCTTCAACGGGATGCGCCTTTTACGGTACAGATTGAGCTCATGAGTATGCTTGACCGGTAAAGGTTCTCGGTGGTAAAACACCGGGGAGACCCCCGTTCAGTTGTGTAAAATGTAATTAGGGAACACGATGATAAGAGCAGAATGAAGATCAGAGAAGGAGGATGGAAATGAAAAAAGCCACACTTCAACTGGAAACCTTAACCTGCCCCTCATGTCTGCAGAAAATTGACCATGCGGTCAAAGCCTTGCCCGGTGTGGATAAGGAGAGCGTCAATGTGCTTTTCAACGCCAGTAAAGTGAAGCTGAACTTTGATGAAGAAAAAATAACCATCGATCAAATCGAAAAAGCCATTACCGATTTGGGGTATGAGGTTAAAAAAACACAAGTAAAATAGGTGCCCGGGTAAATTTTGTGGCAAAGAAAAACACCGCGGCCGGTGCGGACCGCGGTGTTTTTTCTGCCTTTTTAAAGGCAAAGAGGAAACGATTCGAAAAAAGGACGGTTCCGGCCGAAGCGGAACAAGCGCCGGCAGGTGACGGGGGAGGCGTAGCGAATACTCTCTTAAGGGTTTAAAGGGACGGACCGCGACCCGGGAAACACCTTTTTCCCGAAATCCACGGCCAACGTGGTGCGTGCTTATAGAAGTTTAGAGGGAAGTGTATTATAATAGACTAGTGCATGCAGACAAGGCGTGTTTTGTCGAGGTGAAAGGAATGAGAGTAGTAGGGATTATTCCCGCCCGTTATGGTTCGACCAGGCTTCCGGGGAAGCCCTTACGCTTGATTGCCGGGAAGCCCATGATCGAGCATGTTTACCGGCGGGCGGAAAAGGCGGCCTGCCTTTCCGATCTTTTGGTGGCCACGGATGATCTCCGGATTAAGGAGGCCGTGGAGGCTTTTGGGGGGAAAGCTTTGATGACCGCGGTTGAGCACCAAACGGGGACCGACCGCTTGGTGGAAGCCGTGGGCTACCTTGATGATCTGGGAGCGGAGGATATCATTATCAACATCCAAGGGGACGAACCGCTGCTGGAGCCAAAGATGCTTGAGGAACTGGCCCAGCCTTTGCTGACAGACGCCGGCTTGGTGATGGCTACTTTAAAGCACCGGCTGACAGACGCGTCCGAACTTGATGACCCGAATGTGGTGAAAGTGGTCACGGACCTTAATGGTTTTGCCTTATATTTTTCCCGTTCGCCCCTTCCTTACAACCGGACGGGCGCAGAGGTGGCCGTCTTTAAGCATGTGGGGTTATACGCCTACCGGAAAGCCTTCCTGCTCAAATACGCGTCACTGGAACGGACCCCGTTGGAGCAGGCCGAATCTTTAGAGCAATTGCGAGCCCTGGAGAACGGTTACCGCATTAAAGTTGTGGAGACGAAATTTGATACGATCGGGGTTGATTCCCCGCGTGATCTGGAACGGATCAATAAAATAATGGAAAGAATGGGCGAGGTGGAGTAATTGGCGGACAAGCAGGCAACAACCCAGTTTCGCATTACGGACGAGATCACAATTGGCGGGAATAATCCTTTTGTGTTGATCGCCGGCCCGTGTGTGATTGAATCGGAAAAATTGATCATGGAGACGGCCGAAAAATTAAAACAGATTGCGGCCAAACTGGGGATTCCGTTGGTTTTTAAATCTTCATTTGACAAAGCAAACCGGACCTCCCTCAGTTCCTTTCGGGGCGAAGGCATGGCCGAGGGCCTCCGGATTCTGGCCAAAGTCAAACAGGAGTTGGGCCTTCCGGTCCTGACCGATATCCACCAGCCGGAACAGGCGGAGCCGGTGGCGGCGGTGGTTGATATTGTCCAGATTCCGGCTTTTCTCTGCCGGCAAACCGACTTGTTAGTGGCGGCCGCCGCCACCAAGAAGGTGGTCAATATTAAAAAGGGTCAGTTTTTGGCCCCCTGGGATATGAAGAACGTCGTGGAGAAGGTGGCCAAATCGGGAAATCAGCGTATTATGGTGACCGAGCGGGGCACCAGTTTTGGCTATAACAATCTGGTTGTCGACATGACCGGCCTGGTAGAACTGGGAAAAATCGGGTATCCGGTGATTTTTGACGGCACCCATAGTGTGCAGAAACCCGGTGGGCAAGGAAACGCCACCGGTGGCAACCGGGAATATGTAAAGTATCTGTCGCGGGCCGCCGCGGCCGTTGGCATTGACGGGTTGTTTCTAGAGACCCATCCCGATCCCGACCGGGCATTATCCGACGGACCGAATATGGTGAAACTGGACGAGCTTGAAGAACTGCTCAAGATGGTGAAGGATATTGATCAGTATATTAAGGATGGAGGCCGATAAGGAATGGTGGACCTGGATCCAATCGCGGAGGCACGTCAGGTTTTTGATATTGAGATCGAATCTTTGCAGAAAGTCCGGGATGAGCTTGATGAGAACTTTTCCCGTTTGGTTAAGGCCATTCGCGAATGCCGGGGGCGGGTGATCCTGACCGGGATTGGGAAATCGGGTCATGTGGCGAAGAAGATTGCGGCTACGTTGTCAAGTTTGGGGACCCCCGCTTATTATCTGCACCCGGCAGAAGGAGCCCACGGGGATCTGGGGGTGATTACCCGTGACGATCTGGTGTTGGCGATTAGTTACAGCGGGGAAACCGACGAAATTATCCAGTTAATTCCATCGATCAAGAAGATCCAGGCGAAACTGGTGAGCATCACTTGCCGTCCCAATTCCACGCTGGAAAGAAATGCGGATTTAAGTATCCACCTCAAAATTATCCGGGAGGCCTGCCCCCATAATTTGGCGCCGACGACCAGTTCAACCGCGACCTTGGTTTTTGGAGATGCCCTTGCCGTGGTGTTGGCCAAGCTGATTAACTTCCAACCGGAGAACTTTGCGGTTTTCCACCCCAAGGGTGCTTTGGGGAAACGGTTATTGACCAAAGTGAGCGACTTGATGTTCAAGGGCGAGGAAAACCCGGTTATTCACTGCGGGGAGCTGCTGAAGAAAGCGATTATCGTCATGAGTGAAAAGGGCCTGGGGGCCATTAGTGTGGTGGATGATGAGGGGAGATTGGTTGGGATCATCACCGACGGGGATCTGAGGCGGACGATTGAAAAGTATGATGATCTACCGCGTTTGCGTGTGCAGGATATTATGACCAGGAATCCGATTGTGATCGGACCCGATGCCTTGGCGGTGGAAGCGATTGCCCCGATGCAGACCAAGGAGATTATGGTCCTCCCGGTCATTGATGACCAGCGCCGGCCGGTGGGGATGATCCGATTGCATGATATTGTAAAGGCGGGTATTGTTGAGTGAAGCAGATCAAAGCCAAAGCTAAGAAGGTTAAACTGTTTATCATGGATGTGGATGGTACTTTGACCGATGGGAAGATTTATATCGGCCCGCAGGGCGAGGTCTTTAAAGCGTTTAATACCAAGGATGGCTTGGGGATCAAACGGTTAAGGGAAAAAGGGATTATCCCGGTGATCATCACGGGGCGAAGTTCCGAGATTGTGGTGGCCAGAGCAAAAGAACTGGGCATCGACGAAATCTACCAGGGAATTAAGGATAAACTTGCGGTTTACCGGCATTTGGTGGATAAGTATAAAGTTAATGATGAGGAAGTGGCTTTTATCGGTGACGATCTGAATGATTTACCGTTATTAAATAAGGTGGGCTTATCTTTTGGAGTTGCCGATGCGGTGGAGACGGTGCGGGCGGCGGTGGATTACGTCACCAAGCAGAAAGGCGGAGAAGGAGCCGTCCGTGAGGCGATTGATTTAATCCTTGGGTAGTCGAACCCACGCAATGAAGAATATCAAGATGGAGCTGATCACTGTGCCCCTGCTGAAGAAGATATACCACTATCTTGTGCCCTACAAAACCCAGTTAACCTTGGGTATCCTCGCCATGCTGGTCCACTCTTTTCTGACCGTTTTCGTGGTTAAGGTTTTGAAGGATTTGATGAACATCGTCATTACCACGCTTGAACCGGGACCACAAGGATTAAAGCGCCTCACTTTGTTGTCGCTGTTCCTGATCTCCAGCTATTTTGTGAAAGAACTGTTCTATTATTGGCAGCGCTTTTTACTGGCTTACGTCTCCCAAAAGGCCATCCGGGATCTGCGGAACGACCTCTATCACCATTTGCAGAATATGTCGTTGAGTTTCTACAATAGAAACAAAACCGGCGAGTTGCTTTCCCGGGTCACCAATGATGTGGGTGTATTACAAAGCGCCATTGTCGACGGGGCCTTGGGGCTTTTTTATGAATTTGTTACCGTCCTGGGAGCGCTTATTTATCTTTTTGTGCTTGATTATCGTTTAACTCTATTCATGATTATTTTCCTCCCCTTGATTGCCTACGTTTTGAAATTTTTCAACCAGAAAATCCGGAAAGCCAGTAGAAATGTCCAGGTAAAACTGGCCGATATCTCCCAGGTGCTTGAAGAAACTTTATCCTCAATTAAAGTGGTCAAATCTTTTGTACGGGAAGATTATGAGTTTGAACGGTTTAGTGCGGAAAACGATGAAAACTTCCGGGCCAAGGTCCGGAGTGAACAATACGGGGCCTCGCTGACCTCGATTATTGAGTTTATCACCGCCTTTTCCTTTACAACGATTTTATGGTACGGCGGCTACCAGGTGATGAAGGGCTACCTGGAAGCGGCGGAGCTCATTGCCTTTTTTGCCCTGCTTCTGACAATTATGAACCCGATCAGCTCCTTGAGTAAGTTAAGTTCCACATACCAACGGGCTTTGGGTGCGGCCGAAAGAATCTTTGAATTGATGGAGATTGACAGCCCCAAACTGGTCGAGGTGAAAAAGACCAAGCGCTTGGCTAAAGTGGAGGGCCGCTTGGAGTTTCAGGACATCTCCTTTGCCTATAACCACGGGGAAGAGGTCCTGGCCGGGATCAGCTTTACCATTGAACCCGGTCAGGTTTTGGCGCTGGTGGGCCCGAGTGGAGCCGGGAAAACCACGATTGCCGACTTGATTCCCCGTTTCTACCACCCGACATCCGGGCGGATTTTATTGGACGGGACCGACATTAGCGAACTGAATCTGGACTTCTTAAGAAGCCAAATCGGGATTGTTCCCCAAGAAACCGTGTTGTTTAGCGGGACTTTACGGAATAACATCCGTTACGGGAAGCTGGATGCGACCGACGAAGAGATCAAAGCGGCTGCGATGGCGGCCAACGCCCACGATTTTATCTCCAGTTTCCCCAACGGCTATGAGACGGTCGTTGGGGAGCGGGGGGTCGGGCTTTCGGGCGGACAACGCCAAAGGGTGGCGATTGCCCGGGCGATCTTGAAAAATCCCCGGATTCTCATCCTGGACGAGGCCACTTCGGCCCTTGATACCGAATCCGAAATTTTGGTCCAGGAAGCCCTCA
Source organism: Bacillota bacterium (assembly GCA_012727425.1). Taxonomy (GTDB): domain Bacteria; phylum Bacillota; class UBA4882; order UBA10575; family UBA10575; genus Capillibacterium. The sequence goes on along the minus strand of JAAYHQ010000010.1, from coordinate 3,047 downwards.
ACCGCCTGATGAAGAACAGAACGACTCTGGTGATTGCCCACCGGTTGAGTACGATTAAAAATGCGGATAAAATCATCGTTCTGTCGCAAGGAAGGATCGTGGAGACCGGGACCCATGATCAACTGATGGCCAAAGGAGGACTGTACTACAGTTTATACAAAACCAGCTTTAAAAAGGACGAGTAGCATGGTTGCTTTCCAGCGGTCCTGCCAGCTGACAATTGGAGGAAAGAATAATGTGGAAAGAACTGGGCAATTTGTTAATTACCCTCTTTTGCATGGTGGTCAATTTTATTGTGCTCATCATGCCCGACCGTCTGCGGCCTAAACTGGGGGAGCGGCTGGGTAAACTGTTGTTGAAAACGGTGAGCAGCTATACGGAGACCGCCCGCGAAGGGATGGAGCTTGTCTTCAAGGATGAATTGACTCCAGAGGAGATTGAGCGTTTAATCGAGGCCAACTTCGTCCATATGGGGCTGGTCATCGTCGAATTCATGCTGGCTTGGAGAATAAACCGGAAGAACTTCCGCCAATATGCCAACCTGACCGTTGAGGGGGAAGAGTATCTGCGGGCGGCCCATCGCCGCGGGAAAGGAATCATTCTCTATACCGCCCACTTGGGCAACTGGGAATGGCTGGGAGGGATGGTTTCCTTTTTGGGTTATCCGTTGACCGCCATTGTGCAGCGACAGCATAACAGGAGTTTTGACTGGTGGATTAACAAACTCCGGCGGAGCAAAGGCGTGCGAATTCTTTATACCCGCAAGATGTCCCAGCGCGACGCTTATCTGGCTTTGAAAAACAACGAGTGCCTGTTTCTCCTGGGCGACCAGTACCCGCTCAGTAACGGCTGGCCCGTGACCTTTTTCAACCAGCCGACCTATGCTTTCGCCGGGGTGGTGCGTTTTGCCGAAAAGACGGGGGCCTCGATTGTCCCTGCTTTTTTGGTGCGGGAGGGTTGGCGGAAACACCGGCTCATCTTCGGCGAACCTTATCAGGTGGAAAAAGGTTTGCCCCAGGCGGAAAAGGAACAGCTCTTGCAGGAACTGACTACTTTGTTGGAAAAGATGATCCGCAAATATCCGGAGCAGTGGTTGTGGATCCATAAGCGGTGGCGACCGGAGGATGGAAAGGAGTAATATTTTTGTCTTTAATATACAATCTAGTTCTTTTGCTTTTTTTCATCCTGTATATGCCGGTTTTATTGTTCAAGGTTTTGACCGGCAAGGCGGACCAGGTTAGAGAGCAACTCGGTTTTTTGCCGCGCACCCTTCTGAACGTTCTGAACAACGAAACGGTCTTTTGGGTTCACGGGGTTTCGGTGGGGGAAACGGTGGCGGCCGGCCCGGTTTGTGCTGAAATCCGCAAGCAGTTCCCCCAGGCCAAAATCGTCTTTTCCACGGTCACCACCACCGGGCGGGTTATGGCGGAAAAACTGATTCCGGCCGATAGTTTCTTTTATTTCCCCTTTGATTTACCGGTGGTGGTGAAAAAGGTCTTGGTCCGGCTCAAACCGGCCTTGGTGGTGATCATGGAGACCGAGTTATGGCCGAATTTTATTAAAACGGCGCACCAAATGGGGTGCAAAGTGGTCCTCGCCAACGGACGGATCAGTGACCAAAGCTTCCGCCGCTACCGGCTGTTGGGTGCTTTTTTCCGGGACATGCTTAACCGCTTTGCTGCTTTAATCATGCAATCGCCACAAGACGTGGACTATGTGCTGGCGTTGGGGGCGGACCCCAAACGGGTTTATCATTATGGCAACACCAAGTACGACCTGAAACTCGCGCCTGATGGGCAAGGCGCGGGAGGAACATTAGCGCGTGAGCTGCAGCTTGATGGCGCGTCGCCCATTTTGGTGGCAGGCAGCACCCACGCCAATGAAGAAGAAATGCTCATCCCTTTGTATCGGCGGTTAAAGACGGAATTTCCGGATCTGGTCATGATTCTAGCTCCGCGCCATCCGGAACGGGTCAAAGAGATCGAGCCGTTATACCAAAAAGCCGGTATCCCCACGGTTCGGCGGACCGAGTTAAAAAACCGGAACGCCAGACGCACCGCGCCGGTTATTTTCCTGGATACGATCGGGGAATTATTGTCCGTATACGGCCTGGCTGATCTGGTTTTCGTCGGCGGTTCCCTGGTCAAGTTTGGCGGCCATAATATCTTGGAACCGGCGGCCTCCGGACGGACAATATTTGTCGGTCCCCATATGGACGACTTTAAGGATATACTGCGTTTATTCCTGAACCACGATGCCTGTATTCAAGTGCAAGATGCCGACGAACTTGCCGACAAAATGCTTTACTACCTTAATAACAAAGAAGCGGCCGCGGAAAAAGGGCGCAATGCGTTGAGAATTGTCCGTGCGAACCAGGGCGCAACGGAAAAGGTGGTTCGTTTGCTCAGTAGTCTTCTGGCGGGGAAAGAGGCGGATTAGGGGGAGATGGTGCGATGTTGACCCTCTACAGTTTTGTGGTGTTGGTCCTTTTTTTGTGTTTACTTCCCTTTGCTTTACTTGTTTCTTTCGTGAAACCAAATATCTTTCGGGAATTAATGGAGCGGTTGGGGTTTTACCCTAAAGCATTTACCGAGTACCTTCAGGCCTTGAAGCGGCAAAAAAAAGCGATTATTTGGGTTAATGCCGCTTCGGTGGGCGAAATAACAATGGTGCAGCCGTTGATTAAAGAGCTGGATGCGCGGCTGCCGAATAGCGGTTACCTTGTAGTAGTCAACAGTCGTTCTGGTGAGCAAATGGCGAACAAGTTATTTGGAGCGGAGAAAGTTATTTTACAACCGCTGGATCTCCCTGGGGTTACCAGAATGGTAGCCAGGAAGATCAGACCGCAATTGACAATTGCGGCGGAATTTGAAATGTGGCCCAATATAATTCGGGAGCTTTCCAAGGTCGGAAGCAAGATGGTTTTGCTCAACGGGGCCATGGATAACAAGATTTTGCAGTATTATCGCTTCTTCCCCGGCTTGTTAACAAGCACCTTGAATAGGCTGGAACTGCTGGGAATGAAGAACGAAGCGGAAAAGAAGATG